>CBFGLP010000729.1:0-11627 GCA_965649595.1 uncultured Myxococcales bacterium
GGATCGGACCACAGCGGGAGCGGGTTGCTGTTCCAGTCGGGCTTGGGCGGCCAGGTCCAGTGATCGGGCCAGCCGGGCGGGCGTGGCCAGCTCTCGCCTTCGCCGTTGCTGCCCGGAGCGGCCTCGGCCTGCGAGGTCGCGTCGCCGTTGGCGGCCGGCTCGTACTCGGACTCGGGCGCGCTCTCGTTGGGGCCGCTGGTCGAGCGGACGCCATGGGCGACCTCCCACAGGACCGCGGGCAGGCGCGTGGCTAGCTCGGCGGCCTCGAGCGGGGTCGGGGAGAAGGGCGAGGGCAGGCCGTGGCGGAAGAACCAATCGTCGATCTGCTTGAGCGGGACGAATTGCGGCAATTCCTCGTTCTCGATGTTCCAGATCTTCGCGTAGTCGCCGATCTGCGTCCACGGAGCGATGCTTCGTGGAGCGCCAGTGCCGGGCTCGAGCGGGGTCTCGACCTCGTGATGCTCGATCGTCGGCTGCGGGTAGCGCTCGATGAAGTGATCGATCAGCCCGTTGACGCAATGCCGGGCCGACTCGTTGGCGGCCTCCATCGTGGTCATGCGGGTAAAGGTCTTCTTCCAGGTGCCGCAAAAGAGCAGGCGATCCCAGTGGACCCAATAGCCGCCGTGGCTGGCCACGGTCACGCCCGGAGCCAGCTCGTGGCGAATGTCGGGGTTCTCGTCGGTCAAGCTGGGATCCCAAGGATCGCCGTCGGGCCGGTTCTTCCAGTCACCGACGATCGGGATCAAGAAGGGGCTGAGGTTCTTGGCCGGGAACCAATCGGGCTTGCCGGTCGCCTCGTCGACGCGCTGCTCGAACACGATGTTGTCGTCGATGTGGAACCACACCGGCATCGGCAGGCCGGGGCCGTAGTCGGTCCACTCCTGCCGCTGCGGCTCGAGCGAGTGCCGGATCTGCCGCCAAGTCTCCCGGGCGATTCGCAGGCGGCTGGACTTCCAAGCGTTGGGTCCGTCGTCGCGGCCAGGGTTGTCCCAGTCGCCGACGTCGATGCTCAAGAGCGCGTTGTAGCCGTGCGTGTGCAGGGTCGGTGGCTCGACCCAGAATTGTTGCTCGTTGATCGAGCTGAGCGCCCAGGGGGCGTCGACGAAGTACATGTGGCCATGCACCAATTCGAACTTGGCCGCATAATAGAATTGAATGCCCGAGAGGGTCTGCAGGCGATCCCAGGGGTAGAGCCCGGTCTCGGTCAGCGGGTCGCGCTTGCGGACCTGGCCGTGATCGAACGATTCGGTGTGGACCTCGGTGGCGTAGCCGGCGAGCTGGCCGGGCACGCCGACCTGCGGGAGGTCGCGGGTGACTCGCTCGGCCTCGACTACGTCGAGCGCACAGATCACATAGTGATGGCCGCTGATGCTCGGGGGCGGGGTCGGCTCGCTGTTGGCCCACTCGACCTCCCAGCGCAGCTCGCCATCATCGTCGAGATAGAAGCGCTCGAGATTCCCCTCGTGGAACTCGACCCCGTAGCGCTCGCTCAGGTGCTTGCGCCAAGGGTCGAACCACGCCTCGCTGGTCGGGCCATTGAGCGTGCCGTCGACCTTGTTGAGGCGGACCACGTAATTGAGAAAGAGCTGCACATAGGTGTCGCCGTTGGTCCGCGCGTCGCCCCACTGCGCGTCGAAGGCCGCGAGCACCTTGGGCATGAACTTGAGATCGCGGGTGAACGCCGGGCTGTAGGTGTACGCGTAGGTGCCGGTCCGCTTGTCGTAGCCGCGCAGGAACTGCCAGAACGAGATGTCCTCGAAGTCCGCGGCCCGGCGATCGTTGCAGGTCGCCATGTAGCGGACGATCTGGCCCATGAAGGTCTGCAGATCCTGGGGCGTGTAGCCGAGCCTGGCCAGGTTCTGCATGTTGACGATGCCCTCGGTGCCCGACTCGAGCGGCTCGCGGGGCATCACGAAGGGGTTGATGCCGACCGCCGAGATGCCCTGCATGGTCGTGGGCAGCACGTTGTCGTAGACGGTCGTGGCCGGGCCGGAGTCGCGGACCCGACCCGAGGGGATCTTCTTCAAGGTGTCGAAGATGTGGTGGTAATAGCTGGGGAAGAAGCGGAAGCCGTGCTCACCGGGCACGACCCCGCGCGGGGCCGGCTCGCTCGGCGGGCTGCGATCGTCGGGGCCGTGCTCGGCGTCGCTGCCATCGAAGCGAAACAGGCTCTTGGGCGAGTGGGCGCGGGCGTACTGCGTGCGCGCCATGCCGCCGATCTGCATGCCGAGCTCGCCGTTCTGATCGAGCGCGCGCAGGCGCTCGATCACCTGGACCTTGAAGCCGCGCGAGCCGAGCTCGTGAGCCGCGGTCAGGCCGGCAATGCCAGCGCCGAAGATCGTCACCGTGGCGACGTAGGGGGCGTCGGGGGTGCTGCTGTGCGTGGGGTCGGTCATGGTCGTCAGGCCGTGTGGGCGCTGGGAGTCGCGCGAGGGGTCGAGTGGCCGCGGGCGTGGGCTCGAGCGTGAAGACGGAGGCGGGCGAGCAGCTCGGCGAAGCCGGGACAGCGGACCGCCGCGTGCATGTAGATCAGCAGGCCGGCGTGGAGGCGCTCGAGCTGGTCGAGCGAGCCTCGCACGCGCACGAGGTCGGCCTCGACGGCGTCGGCGAGGGTTCGCTCTGCGTCGAGCACGGCCAAGATCGCCGCAGACGAGGCAGCGACCGTCGCGGGTCGATCGGGGTCGCGCGGCCGAACGTGGATCGTGTCGCGCTCGAACAGGACCTCGACGTGCTCGTCGTCGAGATCGAGATCGACGCTCAGGCCGAGCAGCTCGCGGCGCAGCAGCGCGTGGCCCTCGGGCAGCCGCGTGGCCAAGCGGTCGAACGACTCGGCCAACAACGCGGCGATCGGGCCGAGCTCGGCGTGCGGCGGGGTGGGGGCGGTCACGATCGCAGCTCCGCTCCGTCGCGAATGAACTCGAACACGCCTGGGCCCTCGAGCTCGACCGTCTCGCCGCCGACGCGGCCGTGCACGCGGACTGGTCCGCTGACCTCGTTGAGCGCCGTGACCCCGATCAGGCGCGCCTCGTCGGGCATCACGACCTGGGCGAGATCCTCGGGCTCGAAGCACAGCTCGACTCGATCTTCGCCAGCGCTCGCGTGGACCTCGAGGCGCTCGGGCAGGTCGGCGCTCGAGCGCGGACAGAGCAGCGCCATCACGCGGGGGATCTGCAGGAAGCGCGAGCGGAAGAACCGTCCCCCGAGGTGCACGCGCAGCTCGTGGTCACGAAAGATCCGGCCCGGCGTCTGGCCGCGCCAGAGATACAGCCCCTGGCAGCTCGCGTGCGTGCGCGCCCGATCGGACATGCGCATGTACACGACGCTCCACGGGTTGCTCTCGGACCAGGGCAGCGCCGAGCCCCACTCCCACGAAAAATCGTCACCCCAGACGAAGTGGCCCCAGTTGTGATCGTGATAGGCGGGCGCTCGATCGACGAGCAAGCGCTGACCGGCGACCTCGATCCAGCCTTGCGCGAGCAGGCGCGGGACGAACAGCCACGAGAGCGTGCGCTGGGGGGCGAGCGGTTGGTTGTTGGCGATCGCCGGCAAGCTGGTCGGGATCAGCTCGAGCTCGGCGGCGATCGGGCGATCGCGCAGGGCGATCGAGAGCCGATAGCGGCCGTCGACGAAGCTCATGCGGTTGTTGCCGAAGCGAGCGTCCAGCTGACCGACGGGGACCTCGACCTGGGCCGGCTCGAAGCGCTCGGTGTCGCCGTCCCAGCCGGTTCCCTTGCTCGTGTGGGTCCGGGCGAGCACGATCAGCCGCGCGACCTCTTCGGAGGGACGCTGCGGCAGCGCGGTCCAGGGGTCGTCGATCAAGTTGAAGTTGACCAGCAGGTGGACCTGCGGAGTGTGGACGAGGAAGTGCTGCCACTCCTTGTGCTCGCCCGGGCCACCGAGGCGCGCTGGCGAGCGACGAAACCAGTCGAGTCGCCGCAACGCGGCGGCGATCGTCGAGGTAGCGGAGGGCTGCGGGGCCATGTTCAGGTGATTCAGCGAGCGAGCTGCCGCAGCGGCGGCGGTGTGTCGGCGCTCGGATCGGAGGCGAGGGCTTCGGTGTGGGGTCGAGCCTCGGATGCAGGGACGAGATCACGAAGGGCCAGCTCGGCGAGCATCCGCTCGCGCAGACCGAGCAGGCCGAGCAGGGCGAGATCGAGCGCATGAGTGCCGGGTGGTGGGCTGCTCGTGCTCGAGCTGGTCTCGGGCGCTCGGCTGGCCGAGGCTAGGGTGGCGCCTTCGGTCCGCAGGCCCTCTGCCAACCGAGCCGCTCGCTCGCCGTAGCCCAGCAAGCCGAGCAGGGCCTGCAGCGGCAGGTTGTGACGGGCGAACTCGCCACGCACGCGATCGAGGCTGCTCATGCTCGCCCTCCGCCGTGCAGGCGCTCGAGCAGCTGCTCGAGCTCGGGCAGCTCGACGCTTCGCAGCAGCGCCTCGACCCAGGTCGAGGGCAGCACTGTCTGGTCGTCGGCGACCAAGAGGTTGAGCGAGGTCGCCTCCCACAGCTCTCGTCCACGGGTCATCGCCGGGGACGCGGCGAGCTGCTCGGCCCAGGCGGCGCCCTGATCGGTAGTCGCGAAGCGGCGACCTTCGGCGACCAAGGCGGAGAAGATCGCTTGGCTGGCGATCGGGTGCCGGAGCATGAAGCCGCGCGCCCGCTCGAGCAGGCCGAGCAGCTCGCGGGCTTTCTCTCCGAGCGACTCGGCTTCGCTGGCCTCGGGTGGCTCGGGCGCGGGTGCGGGGGCCTCGGGCTCGTCCAGCAAAGGTCGTGGCCCACCCGCGAGGCCGATCAGGAGATCGCGGATCCGCTGCCGCTCCTCGTGGATCAACGCGAGCGCGCGCAGCTGATCGAACACCGGCTCACCCAAGCCCGCGGACAGCTGCACGGACGCGAGCGCGTCGATGTTCAGGCGGGCGAGCAAGGCGGTGAGCGAGTCGGACATGGTCGAGGTCGCAGGGCATCAGCGCGAGCGCGAGAGCACGTACTCGACGAAGCCGTCGAGGAACTCGCGGTGGACCGAGGGCGGCAAGAAGCGATGGCAGGCGGCGAGCCGCTGCTGGGCGTCGATCATCCAGCGGCGGGCGAACTCCCGCGCGTAGGCGAGGCTCTCGTGGCGTTGGATCAGCTCGAAGAGTCGCTGCACGTCGGCGACGGTCTTGCAGGGCTGCGCGGCCGCGGGTCCGAGCAGGTTCGGCAGCGCGGCGACGATCTGATCGCGGCCGGGGCCGGTGAGCTGTCCGTGCTCGACCAGCTGCGCGAGCAGGCCATGCAGATCCCCGGCTTCTTCCACGCTCGGACGCGGCTTGGCCAGGATCGCGGCGATCTCCCCGCGCTCGCTCGGGCTCGCCGAGCGCATGCAGTGCAGCAGGATCAGCGTGCGCTTGCCTTCCCAGAGGTCGCCGCCGATCTCTTTGCCGTAATCGCCGACCTCGCCATCGAGGTTGAGCAGGTCGTCTTGGATCTGGAACGCGACCCCGAGCACGCGGGCCAGCTCGCACAGCTCGGCGAGCACCTCAGGCCCGGCCCCGGCCGCGATCGCGCCGACCTCGATCGGCGTGATGAAGCTGTACCAGCAGGTCTTGCCCTCGACCATGCGCACGTAGTCCTCGTCGCGCAGATCCCAGGTGCCGGCGCGGACCCAGTCGAGCTCGAGCGCCTGGCCCTCGACCGACTCGCGGGTCATCCGGGCGACCGCTCGCAGGATTCGCAGGGCAGGGCCGAGCCCGAGCGTCTCGACGTTGTCGAGCAAGGGCTGGAGGCTGAGCGCCAGCATCGCGTCGCCGACGTTGACCGCGATTGGGACGCCGTGCTCGCGGTGGAGGGTCGGCCGACCACGGCGCATCAGCGACTCGTCCTCGATGTCGTCGTGGATCAAGAACGCGTTGTGATAGAGCTCGAGCACGGCGGCCGAGCGGGCGACGCCCTCGATCTTGCCGCCGAGCGCCCGACAGGTCGCGATGCAGAGCGCCGGGCGCATGCCCTTGGCCTCGCGCAGCGGGTAGTCGAGCATCAGCGCGTAGAGGATCCGCGCCAGCACCGGATCCGCGCTCGTGTCCTCGCAGGAGCCCAGCGGCCCCCCGAGCTCGCGCTGTCTCGCCACGATCCGACGAATTTCGCCGAGCACGAGGCCGCGACATTCGTCGAGGTAGGCGAGCAGTTCGCGAGGTTGCATTGGCAAAGGGGGCGGGTAGCGCCCTGCGCGAGCGAGTCTACACGTGCGCAAAAAAGATCGGCAAGGAATCACACGGTGTGAACGAAGCCCGAGGAGGGATTTGACGAAGGGACCAGCCGGTGCCCGCTACATGGAACGCGCTCGGGAGCGTATCCTCCCCCCGCTTTGACGATCCTCAGCGCACGCGAGCTGCGACGAGCCTACGGCATCCGCGAGGTCCTTCGGGGTGCCAACTTGTCGATCGATGAGGGAGAGCGAGTCGGCTTGGTCGGCCGCAACGGGGCGGGCAAGTCGACGCTGGCCCGGATCCTCGCAGGCGCCGAAGAGCCCGATTCGGGCGAGGTCGTCCTGCGCTCCGGTCTGCGCGTGGGCTACCTCGCCCAAGAGCCAACGTTCGAGCCCGGACAGCGAGCGATCGACGCCGTGCTGACGGGCCTGAGCGCGTGGCAGCAGGCGATCGATCGTCACGCCGAAGTCTCGGCTCGGCTCGCCGACGGTGGCGGGCGCGTCGACGCGCTGCTGCGCGAGCAGGCCGAGTGGGCGGCCCAAGTCGAGCGCCTCGGCGGCTGGTCGCGCGGGCACGAGGCGCACGCTTTGCTGGGTCACGTCGGCATCGTCGAGCCTGAAGCTCAGGTCGCGACCATGAGCGGCGGAGAGCGTCGTCGGGTCGCGCTGGCTCGCTTGCTCGTCGCCGCCCCCGACCTGGCGATCCTCGATGAGCCGACCAACCACCTCGATCTCGGGACCGTCGAGTGGCTCGAGACCTGGCTGGCCGAGCGCTTTGCTGGCGCGCTGATCCTCGTCACCCACGATCGCTACCTGCTCGACCGCCTAGTCTCGCGCACGATCGAGGTCGAGGACGGACAGATCTATTCATACGCCGGCGGCTGGTCGCTCTACCTCGAGGCCAAGGCCGAGCGTGAGGCTCACGCCGAGCGGGTCGAGGCCAACCGGCGCAACTTCTTGCGGCGCGAGCTCGAGTGGCTGCGCCGCACTCCGCAGGCCCGCACGACCAAGCAAAAGGCCCGCATCGATCGCGCCGAGGCGGCGATCAATCGCCCGCCGCCCAAGCGCGAGACCACGGCTCAGCTCGCGTTCACGCACACCGGCGAGGGCCGGACCGTGCTCGACGTGGAGCACGTGAACGTCGAGATCGGCGGCCGCCGGCTCGTCGACAACCTCACGATGCAGCTCGGCAAGGGCGAGCGGCTCGGCATCGTCGGGCCCAATGGCTGCGGCAAGACCACGCTGCTGCGCGTGCTGACCGGCGAGCTGTCGCCGGCCGCCGGCGAGGTCAAGCTCGGCAAGCGGACCAAGGTCGCGTTCCTCGAGCAGACCCGCGTCGGCCTCGATCCCGACGCCAAGATCTTCGACGCCGTCGCCGAGGGCCGTACCCGCGTGGTGTTCGGCGGCGAGGAGCTCGACGTCCGCACCTACCTCGAGCGCTTCGCCTTCTCCACGCAGGAGCAGCAGCGAAAGATCGGCACGCTGTCCGGCGGTGAGCGGGCCCGCGTGGCGCTGGCCCGAACCTTGCGCGAGGAGGCCAACCTGGTCGTGCTCGACGAGCCGACCAACGACCTCGACGTCATGACCCTCAGCGCGCTCGAGGACGCGCTGGCGGACTATCCGGGCGGGCTGCTCGTGGTCACGCACGACCGCTGGTTCCTCGACCGCGTCGCCACGGCGCTGCTCGTGTTCGAAGGTGGCGGCAAGGTCGTGCGCTACGAGGGCGGGTACGCGGACCTGCTCGCGCGCAAGGCCGACGAGAAGGCCGCGGCCGCGGCGGCAGTTGCTGCCGAGCCGGTCAAGGCGGGCGCGAGCAAGGCGGGCAAGCCTGGCGCGAGCGTCGAGGCCAAGCCAGCTCGCAAGGGGCTGACCTACGGCGAGCGGATCGAGCTCGAGGGCTTGCTCGAGAAGGTGGATGAAGCCGAGCAGCGGGTCAGCGCGCTCGAGGCCGAGCTGAACGATCCGGGGTTTTATCAGCGCTCGCAAGCCGAGCAGCGGGAGTTCCACGCCAAGCTCGATGCGGCGCGGGCACAGGCGGCTCGGTTGGCGGAGCGATGGACGGAGCTCGAGGAGCGGAAGGATCAGTAGCCGATCGGGATGTTGATGACGTGCGTGGGGGCAGGGGCCTCTTTCGCCGTTGTGGCCAAAAGGCCAGTCGGGTACCAGCGCGAGGGGTCAGCGAGAGGACCTCGGGCGTGGTCGGCCTTGCTCGTGCGGCTGCTCGGGGAGACCCGTGGAATACCTATGGTCGGCACTGCGTCGCTCAATCGTGCGCAAGCTTGGTCAGGTCCTCCTAGTTCTGGTCGCTCCCTTCTTATTCATGGTTCCACCGATGGTGGTGGCAAAGGGGCTCGGCTGGGAGATCCTGGGGCTCGTTGTGCTTGGTGTGCAGTTCATGTTGTTCATCGCCGCGCTCATCGTATGGAAGCGCCGGCGGTGTCACGCCCGGGAACGACAGTGCACGTGGGTGCAGAACATACTGGACGATTGTGGCCCTGCGGTGGGAGGGGAGAACGTCATTCGCGACATGCTCGCGCTTCGTTTCGCCAACGAACTCGACGTTGTCCCCTTCAAGCGAGAGTCGCCGCTTGCATCCGGCACGAGGGTCGATGTTCGCTTCGATCTCCCCGACGCAGATTGGCACTTCACGATCAAGCGGGGTTTAGAGAACCAGCAACGCCTGACGTTGCAAGGGGAGATCGAGGACATCCTCCTGCACGCGCCACGGACCAAGCGAAGTTTGTGGATCTTCGTGGTGGTGGGGCTATGCAAGGAAACGATAAAAATGGTGTACCTCGAGCAACTCATGGCGCTCCAGCACTACGCGGCGGTACGTGAGCGCACCGCGAGCACCGAGGAGTGCGAGGTGCATATCGTGCCGCGTCTGCTCGAACTCGCGGCGTAGTGCCCAAGTTGCCCGCGGTCCCACGCCGTGAGAGGGCATGGAGACCGCGGGTTCGGTCCCGTATTTAGTAGAGCGCAGCGAAGCAGAGGAGCGAGCCTACGGCCCCGCCGAGAGCGGCACCGAGGAATGCTGCCTCCCTACGGTCCTGTGGCTTTGCATTGCAAGCGAGATGCCAACCAACTAGGCCTCCGCCCATCCCTCCACCGAGCCCCGCCCACGCCGTCCACTGGTAGACTTGGGAGCGGGACATGGGCGCGGCGGTGGTGCCCGCATGAGCAAGCCGGGCGAGCGCGACCGAGGTGGTGCCCCGCGATGAATTGCAGCGTGCGTGGGCGAGCATGAGGTTATTGGGCGAATCGTTGCCCCCATGGGCCCGAGGAACGAGGTGGTCGAGCGTGACCGCATCGCCGCCGAGCGGGCCGGCTGGCGAGCCGTAGTCGTTCGGATCGATCTTCCCGTGGCAGATGTGGCAGCGGTCGTTGGTTTTCGCACCGATGTCGTGGATGATAGCCTTCGATTTCACGTCTCCTCCTCTGGCCTGATGTTCAGACGGTGTCGAGAACCCCAATGGGAGCTCGGTGTCGCAATGTAAGCATCGAATCGACCTGCGCAAGACCACGAGAAGGGCTCCTTTAAACGTGGTAGCTCAACTCGATTGGGTAAATTGTCGGCGCGAGAGAATGGCATATCAAAAACTCCGCTAATTGGAGGAGCGATCTCCATGGGTCGTCATCGGGCCCGACATCATCTGAACGAGATCACGAGCATGAATGGAGGAACTCATGCGCCAACCGAAGCTCGAGAGCCTATATAGGTGTGCCTATCAGGGACTCCACAAGGCGTATCGGACAGGTAAGCGGAACCCACACCTGATTTGCATTGATTCGGTGGGTTCAATGGTTCGGCGTACGATTGATGTTCGTCGGTCGCCGACACACTCGATGACGTCGGCTACCGAGTAGCCAGGTCGGGGTCGAACCGGACAAGGTCACTCGTGAGACCAAGGTCGATCGGAGGGGTAAACGCGCTACCTATATTCTCAGGGGACATTCGCGGGCGCAGGAACGCGCCATCGCATCGCTGGCTCGAGCATCTCCGCTCGGTACCCGTGGACGATCGAGACTTCGGTTGATCTGTCTCAGCGATCGATGCCGCTTAGGGTGCCGACCCGATGACCAAGAAAGATGTGAGAAAGAAGTCCGGGTCACGGAAAGTAGGGCTGCATGACCACACAAAAGCCGAGCGCGGGACCCAGCCCGAACCAGGCTCGGCCCCGCGCTCGTCCGCGGGCAAGGTGGTGACGCCGGAGAGTGGCTTGCGCCACGGCCGGTCTACACCACGACCCGAAGGCCGCGGCAGTTACCACGCAAGGGACCTCTGCGGGAGAGGGCCCCTGCTATCGCTATCACCCTCGCGGGTGCATCGCTACCTCAGGACCCTATTTTAGATAACCGGAGTCGGTCGGCCCACGTGCGCCCTTGGATAGCATCGGGTCCCGAAGGCGCAAGAAGAAATTCGATCCTCGCCCGCGCGAGCGACGCCCTGGTGTGGATGTGCGCGGCCGATGGCAGAAGCCCTGTCGCGGCACCTGGTCGAAAGGCCGCTGGAGCCCTGACTCGACCGAGGAAAGCTCCATGAGAGGACGCCATGTTGCTGAACGACAAGGTCGCAATCGTGACGGGGGCAGGCAGCGGGATCGGTCGCGAGGCCGCATGCAAGCTCGCCGAGGCTGGGGCGCGGGTCATCGTCTCCGACATCAACGAGGACAGCGGCGCGGAGACTCTGCGCCGCATAACCTCCAATGGCGGACAGGGCAGCTTCTTCAAGGCTGATACGTCGAAGCCCGCCGATAACGAGGCACTCGTCGTCGAGGCCGTGAAGCAGTTCGGTGCGCTCCACATCGCCATCAACAACGCGGGAATCGGAGGTCCGAGCGCGCCCGTCGGTGAGTACCCGATCGACGGCTGGGACAAGGTCATCGCCGTCAACCTGTCCGGAGTGTTCTACGGGATGCGCTACCAGCTCCCGGCGATTCAGGTGGCGGGCGGTGGCACGATCATCAACGTCGCATCGATCTTGGCGCAGGTGGGTTTTCGGAATTCGGCTGCTTACGTAGCCGCGAAGCATGGTGTCGTAGGATTGACCAAGAACGCCGCGCTGGAGTACGCGCCGCTCAAAGTTCGCGTGAACGCGATCGGCCCTGGCTTCATCAGGACGCCGCTGCTCGACAACCTCGATGCGGACACGTTCGCGGCGCTTGAAGGCATGCACCCGATCGGGCGGCTCGGTGAAGCTTCGGAGGTCGCCGAGCTGTTGGTCTGGCTCAGCTCGGACAAGGCGTCGTTCGTGACTGGCTCGTACTACGCGATCGATGGCGGGTATCTGGCCCAGTAGTCACGACGAGGCATCGATGTCGAGAGCCCCGAGCGGTCGACTCGGGGCTCTCGTTCGCTCAGGTGAGGCCTTGGCTCAGGCGCGGGCGCCTCCGAAGCTTCACCGAGCCGCCCGATCGGGTGCATGCCTTCAAGCGCCGCGAACGTGTCCGCA
>CBFGLP010000730.1:0-2646 GCA_965649595.1 uncultured Myxococcales bacterium
AGCACTTCGAGCTGCTGCGCGACAACCTCGCGAGCTTCATCGGCCTGGTGTTCACCGCCAACGTCTACGCCGAGACCCCGCTGCTGCGCGGCTGCTACTTCACCAGCGGCACGCAGGAGGGCCGGCCGATCGATCGCCTGATGGGCTCGATGGCGCAGGCGTTTGGCATGCAGTCGAGCGCGCTGCTCGGTCAGCAGCAGGTCGAGGCGCGCAGCTACTTCCTCGGCAACCTGTTCAACAAGGTCATCTTCGCCGATCGCGAGCTGGCCCAGCGCAGCGCCAAGTACCAGCGGACTGCGAAGATCATCCGCTGGGCCGGCGCGAGCGGCATCTTCGCGACCGCGCTCGGCCTCGCCGTGCTGCCGGTCCGCTCGATGAAGCAGAACCAAGAGCTGCTCGCCGAGGCCGGTGACGCGGTCGAGAAGGTCGAGGCGCACCGCAAGGACGAGGCCGCGCCGGTCGTGATCCCGCTCGACAAGGTCTGGCCGCTCTACGAGCTCGAGGAGCGGCTGCGCGGCTACGAGCTCGACGGGCGCCCGGTCAAGATGAGCTGGGGCATGTACCAGGGCGAGACGCTGCAGCCCTCGACCGAGATCGGCTTCGGCCGGATCCTCCGCGAGGAGCTGATCGTCCCGCTGATCGAGGAGCGCAAGGACTCGCTGCGCCGCTTCGCCAGCCGCTACGCCAACCCCGAGGACGAGCCGCCGGTCGACGAGTCGCTCGAGGCGTTCGACTCGCTGCGCATGTACCTGCTGCTGGTCGGGCCGATCGACGACTTCCGGCAGCTGCGCGAGGATCGGATGCCGGACGAGCGCAAGAACCAGGACGCGTGGCTGGTCGACCAGCTCGTCCGCTACTGGTCGCGCGCGCTGATGGTCACCGACGAGGCCGACCTCGAGGACATGAAGAAGGTCGCAAGCGCGTGGGTCCGCGTGCTGCGAGACAACCCCGAGCTCGAGCTCGAGCTCGACGAGGCGCTGGCCAAGGACGCCCGCGAGGTGCTCAAGCGCAGCGATCGGACCGAGGCGTGGTTGGCCGAGCTGATCGCCGCGGCGCCGAAGATCGAGGGTGTCCGCGACATCGGCCTGCGCGACATCGTGACCACACAGATCTACAAGAACGACAACACCACCGTCCGCGCCGCGTTCACGCGCCAGGGCTGGGAGAAGTACGTCCGCGCCGAGCTGGCCAAGCCGAGCAGCGAGTTCGCCGGACGCGAGTGGGTGCTCGGCCTGACCGAGCGGGAAGCCGCGGATCGCCAGCTGATCGAGCGCTTGCGCCTGCGCTCGCGCTACTTCGAGCAGTACATCCAGGAGTGGGACCGGTTCGTCGCCAAGATCTACATCGACGCGCCCGATGATCTGGTCGGGTCGCTGACGATGTTCCAGGACCTCACCCGCGGCGCGAGCCCGCCGCTCAAGGCCCTGCTCACCAACGTCGCCTGGCACGCCAACCTCGAGGAGCTCAAGACCGAGGGTCAGGACAAGGCCTGGTTCGCGCCCGAGTCGCTCTCACCCGAGGTCATGGAGAAGGTCCGCGGCCCTGGGGGCGCCGACCCCAACGGGGCCAAGACCTACTTCGTGAACGCCGACGTCCGCCTCCACTTCGAGCACTTCGTCTCGTTCGGCTTCTCCGATCCCGGCCCGGTCGATCCCAGCGCCCCGCCGCCCCCCTCGCAGGCGCTGCCGATCGACGCTTATCAAGAGCAGCTGCAGGCCGTGCGTGACGCCCTGCAGGCGCGCATCGACGACCCCGCCGAGCTGCCCACGCTGAGCAAGAAGCTCAAGACGGCGATCGTCGCCGTGCGTGGCCAGGTCGGCGAGCAGCACGAGCAGTGGCGGCAGCGCTTCGATCGCCTGCTCTTGCCGCCCTTCGACGCGGTCCAGTCCGTGGTCGTCGGCGGCGAGGCGGCTGGTCTCGGCGGCTCGTGGTGCAGCACCGTCTACCAGCCCTGGCAGGAGCAGGTCGCGACCAAGTACCCCTTCAATCCGAAGGGCTACGACATGCCCTTGTCGGAGTTCGCCAACTGGTTCAAGCCCAACGCAGGTCCCGTGTGGGACTTCTACAACGCCTCGCTCGCGTCGCGGATCGAGAAGAACGGCAACGTGTTCACGTTCGCTGAGCGCGGCTCGACGGGCTTGTCCTACAACCCGCAGATGCCGGGCTTCCTGACCGCGGTCGGGGACGTCGGCAGCGTCACGTTCCCGCCCAGCGCCGACAAGCCGAAGTTCGAGTTCGAGGTTCAGATCGACGGCACGCCTGGGGTCTCCGAGATCACGCTCGCCGTCGACGGGCAGAAGGTCACCTACAAGAACGGCCCGCAGAGCTGGGCCAAGATGAGCTGGCCCGGCGAGGGGGATCCAGGCGCCAAGATCAGCGCCAAGGGCCTCGGCCGCAACGGTGACGTGACCAAGAACGGCGAGTGGGGCTTCTGGCGCCTGCTCGGCGAGGGCAACGTGACCGGCTCGGCGGGGCAGAGCGTGTACACCGTCAAGTGGGACCTCAGCGATCAGGGGATTGGGGTGATCAAGGTTGTGATCAAGCCGCTGCGCAGCGAGACTCCACTGTTTGGCGTGCCTTCACGAGGGAGCAGCAAGTACCTCGGGCTCTTCACGGGGCTCCGGGCCCCGCGCTCGGTCGTGAGCG
>CBFGLP010000731.1:0-3254 GCA_965649595.1 uncultured Myxococcales bacterium
GCAGGAGCTCGCGCTCGCCAAGAACCTCGGCGAGGACGTGGTCGAGCGCGAGATCGAAGGGCTGTTCGGCTAGCGCTGTTCGGCTGAGCTCGCCGACTAGCGCTCGGATCCGCGACTCGACCTGCGCTTGCGAGCCTTCTCGAGGAAGGGCGCAGGGTCGATCGGTCGCGGCCCGTGGCGCAGCTCGACATAGACGGATGTGCCGAGCCCGTCGTCGATCGCCTTGGGGCCCACGCGGCCGAGCAGGTGGCCCGCCTCGAGCTCCTGGTCCTCTTCGACCACCACGCTCAACAAGCGAGCGGTGAGCGAGAGGTAGCCGCCGCCGTGATCGATGACCACGACCCGCTCGAAACCAGGTAGCGCGCCGACGAACGCGACCCGGCCGGGCGCGAGCGCGACGACACGATCGTTCGGCTCGGCCTCGAGCTCGACGCCGTTGCGGCGCATCGGTACGTCGAGCTGGGGATCGCGATAGTCACCGAATCCACCGATCACGCGACCGCGGACCGGTCGCTCGAGCGTGCCGGGCTCGAGCAGATCGAGGCCCTCGTGCCGCCGCAGGGTTCGACGCTCGTTGGCGACGCTCCGTAGCAGCGCGCGGTCGTGCTTACCCATGCGTCCCCGCAGCCGCTTTTGCAGATCACGTCGCGCGTCGTGAACCTCGGCCAGGGTGGGATCGACCTCCGCCTCGCTGGCCGCGAGCACGTGGCCTTGCAGCTGCGCGACGGTCTCGAGCGCGGCGAGGGCCGAGAGCTCGCGGGTTGCCCCGAGCAACTCGGCGCGCGCGTGGGCCTCGGCCTGCGCATGCACGCGCAGTCGCTCGAGGTCGTGCTCGATCAAGAAGCGCAGGGTCTGGCCGCGAAGCAGCCGCTCGCGCGGGCTGCTGCGCGCTCCATCGCCAGTCTCGAACACGTGCTCGAGCATGCCGCCACGCGCGAGCTTGTAGAGCTTGTGGGCGCGGACCTCCGCGAGCTTTTGCCGCTCGACGCGCTCGTCACGGTAGACGTCGTGCTGGCGGAGGCTCTCGCGGCCGCGGCGATCGAGCAGCTCGGCCGCCCAGCTGAGGCTCTCGCGCTCGCGCTCGAGCGCCTTGTGGCCGCGCTCGAGCTCGATCGCGTCCTCGGTCAGGGCCAGCTCGCGCTCGAGCGCCTGACGCAGCGCCGCCTGTTGCTCTCGCCGTGCGCTGCGACGGCTCCGCGGCGAGCCAGCCTCTCCTTCAGCGGCGAAGCTGCCCACGCCGAGCAGCAAGACCAAGGGCCAGACGAAGCGACCACGCATGGCTCATGCCTCCGCATAGCGGGCGACGGCGGCCCGCGATCCGAGCAGCCCCAGCGCTGCGCCGAACGCCAGCGCCACGCCCAGCTCGACCGGCGCGAAGAAGCGGATCGACCCCGCGGCGAACACCAGCGCGAGGCCTTGCTCGAGGAAGGGCCGAACCAGGTCGAAGGCCAGCCACAGCCCGGCGAGCGCGAGCGCGGTACCCAGCGCGCCTTGCAGCACACCCTCGACCAAGAAGGGCGCGCGGACGAAGCGGCTGGTGCCCCCGACCAAGCGAAGGATGTCCAGCTCGGCCCGGCGGGCGAACACTCCCAGACGGATCGTGCTCCACACGATCGCCAGGCACGCGAGGCTGACCAGCGCTCCGACGCCGACCGCTAGCCAGCGCAAGGTCGTGAGCGCGGCCTCGGCCTGCTGGACCCAAGGTCCGAGCACGGCGACCTCGTCGACGCCGCTCATGCCCTGCACGCGGCTGGCCAGCGCGTCGGCGAACCCGGGCTCGACCCCGGCGATCAGTTGGACCTCGATCGAGTCGGGCAGCGCGGCAGGATCGATGCCGGCGAGCAGATCTGCGTGCTCACCTACGCCCTCGTCGAGGCGAGCGAGCGCTTGCTCGGGCGTGACCCGCTGCGCGTGCTCGACCTCGGGCAGCTCGGCGAGCTTGTCTCGCAGCGCCTCGGTCGTGCCCGCGTCGGTGCCCGGCTGCATGTAGACGGTCACCGGCACGTCGATGCCCCACCCCGCGACCACCGAGCGGGCGTTGAGGAAGAGCAGCGTTGTCGTGCCGAGCAGCAGCATGCACACCGCCATCGTGCCGATTGCGATCAGCTGCACGAGCGGGCTTTGAGCCATGCCTCGAAGCCCGCGCAGCAGCGCGTAGATCATCGCGTTGATCGAGCCCCAAAACGGCGCGCGGATCGGATCGGTGATCGCTAGCGGAGCCTCGAGCCCTGACTGCTGATCGATCACCGGCTCGACGATCGTCTCGGCTGCCACGTCGGCGTCGGTCGGCACGAACACGGGCAGCTCCGCGAGCAAGCGCGGCAGCTCGTCCGTGTCGGCATCGACCTCGACCTCGACCTCGAGGCGCTCGCGATCCTGGCTGTCACGCCGAGCGAGGCGCTCGCGGACGAGGCGATCGAGCTCGACGTCTTCTTCGTCGACCAGCGCGGCCTCGTCCGAGTCGTCATCGAGCAGCTCGGCGTCGAGCAAGAGCTCACCTTCGACCGAGTCGGCCGCTGCGACTGCGTCGCCCAGCTCACCCAGCTCGTCATCGTCAGGCCACAGGACCTGCTCCTCGTCGATCTCCGCGCGCGCCTCGGACAGCATCACGCAACCTCGGCGACCTCGACCTGGGCGTTGCGATCGGCGCTCTCGTCGAGCAAGGTCAGCGAGATCGAGAGCGACTCGCGCCGATCGCCGATCAACGAGTCGTCGACCATCTCGTCGACGAGCTCGTCGACCAGCAGCTCGAACGCGAGCGCGACGTCGATCGGCTCGAGCTCGACGCTCGACTCGAGCTCGTCGAACGCCGACCGGTCTCGGTCGACCAGACGATCATCGAACGCCGACGAGCGCAGCGGCTCGGACACACGGAGCAGACGGCGGGGCAGGGGCAGCTTGGAGTCGGTCATCACGCAACCTGTTCGAAGGTGGAGGTCGTGTCGGCGTCGAGCTGATCGAGATCGAGGACCGGCTCGTCGCAGAACTCGTCGTCGTCGATCGCCGCGAGCGGATCGACGACGTCACCCTGCTCGTCGAGCTCGGCGGCGAGGCGCGAGCGACCACGCGCGAGCGCGCGATCCTCGACCAAGCGCCCGCGCTCGAGCACCAGCAGGCGGCTGGCGTTGGCGTGCCGGTGCACGACCGGGTCGTGGGTCGCGAGCAAGATCGTGGTCCCGGCCGCGCGGATCAGCTCGAGCGCGTGCAGGACATCGCGGGTCAGCGCGGGATCGAGGTTGCCGGTCGGCTCGTCG
>CBFGLP010000732.1:0-8034 GCA_965649595.1 uncultured Myxococcales bacterium
GCTCGGTCGCAGCGAGGCAGAGCGCGAGGCGATCGAGGAGTTCCTGCGCGAGCACCCCGATGATTACCGCTGCCCCGAGCTGGCTCGCGGGTGGACGAAGTAGCATGTCGAGGGTGGGCTTGCTCGAACCGGCCCCCTAGAATCTCAGCCGATGAGCGACTATCGCCCCGACGAGGCGTCAGCCTGGGCCGCGCGCTTGGGTCCCGAGGATGTTCGAGCGGCCGCGGACAGGATCGCAGGACGCGTGCTGCGGACGCCGGTCTTGCGTGTGCCTCGGCTCGACGCGCTGGCCTCGGTGCCGGTCGAGCTGTGGCTCAAGGCCGAGAACATGCAGCGGATCGCGGCGTTCAAGGCCCGCGGCGCCATGCATGCGGTCGGTCGTCTCGATCCGAAGCTGCGCTCGCGTGGCGTGATCACCTTCAGCTCGGGTAACCATGCCCAGGCGGTCGCGCTAGCGGCCCGCGAGTTCGGCGTGCCGGCCACGATCGCGATGCCGACCGATGCCCCGCAGGTCAAGGTCGCGGTCGTGCGTGAGCTCGGGGCCGAGGTGGTGCTCGCGGGTACGACCTCCGAAGATCGCCGGCTGGCCGCGCTCGAGATCGAAGCCAGGACTGGCGGCGCGATCATTCAGCCCTTCGATCATCCGGACATCGTGTGCGGACAGGGGAGCGCGACGCTCGAGCTGCTCGACGAGCTGCACGCCCAGGCAGGCGAGCGCGCGCAGCTCGACGCGCTGTTCGTGCCGGTCGGTGGTGGAGGCGTGATCGCGGGCGCGTGCCTGGCCTGCCGCGATCGCCCGACCAAGATCTTCGCCGTCGAGCCGCAGGGCTGCGATGCGATGGCCAAGAGCCTGGCCGCGGGCGAGCGGGTCGTGGTTCCGCCGGCGCCGACGATCGCGGACGGGCTCAAGCCGATCCAGGTTGGCGCGCTCAACTTCGAGATCGCTCGCCGCGACGTGTTCGGCTGCGCGCAGGTCGATGATGACGAGCTCGGTCGCGCGCTCGTGCTGCTGCTGCTGCGCGCGAAGCTGCTGGTCGAGCCCTCGGGCGCGGCTGGGCTCGCGGCGGCCCTGCGCGAGGCGCCACGGCTGTGGGCCGAGCGGGATCCGAGCGAGGTCCATCGACCCTTGCGGATCGGCGTGCTGCTGACTGGTGGCAACGTCGAGCCCGCGCTGGTCGCCCGGCTGCTCGAGCGCTGGAGCGAGGTGGCATGAAGCGAACGATCGCGTGTGCATGGATCGCGCTGGCGCTCGCCTGCAAGGGTGAGCCTGGCGCGGGCGAGCGAGCTGCGAGCAGCAACGAGGCCGACGCGAGCTCGACCAGCAGCACGGGCGCTGCCAAGCCGACGGACGACGCGAGCGAGACCGGAGAGACCGGCGATCCGCTGTCCGGGGAGGCAGCCCACGTGATCCCCTTCGCCGACCGCACGAGCATGGGCTACCTGCTCTTGCTGCCGCCCAGCGACGAGCCACCCGAGGCTCCAACCCGCGAGCAACTACAAACATGGGTGCGCGCGGCGTTCCCCGATCGAGCGAGCCGCGGCGAGCTCGACCTCTTGCTCACGCTGATCGCGACGGAGCCGCACTCGACCGACGCAGGCGCCTCGTTCGGTGATCTACAGGTCCCGAGCATCCCCGACTCGGCCGAGCTCGAGGGTGAGGGCACCAAACAACCCGCGCGCGAGCCCGGCGAGGTCGAGGAGATCGACGAGGCAGCGGTGAACCAGATGCTCGACAAGCGCGAGCGGCAGCGCGTGTTCGACCTGATCGGTCTGCACGTCGAGCTGCTGCGTCAGGGCATCGGCGAGGACACGCTGATCCCCGCGTCGGCGCTGACCGACCCCGTGCTGACCCGCGCGCTCGATCGAGCCGAGCGCGAGTCGTTGCCCGGCCGCGGCTACGCGCTGCTGCTGCGCGCCGACTACCGCAACCAGCACGGTGTCCGCGGGCTGCGGCTGCTGCAGACGCTCGTGCGCGTGGTGGCCGAGCGGACGGGCGCGCTGATCCACGATCCCGACACGCTCGAGACCCTCGACCTCGAAGCGTTCGAGCGTCGACGCCTGCGCATCAACGCGGGCAACGTCGCCGATCAGCTAGCGATCGTGCCCTTCGAGGATCCCCGCCATCTTGGTCGGCTGCGCCTCTCGACCCGCGGGATGCGGCGCTTCGGCGCCGTCGATCTCGAGCTCGACGCGCTGCCGGCCGATCCGATCGTGCTGCAGCAGGCGACGGATCTCTTGGCAGGTCTCGCGCTCGCGCTCGTGCGCGAGGGCGAGGTCGATCCGAGCGGCTTCGCCGTCGAGGTCCCCGATGAGATCGAGGTCACGGGCGACCTGATGCGACAGAGCTACGGCGATCGCGAGGTGAGCACCTGCGCGGCCTGTCCTGGCAGCGTGGTCGTGCACCTCGTCGAGCGTCCGACCGAGGATCACGATCCGCGCGGGCACGTCGTCGCGCGAGTGGTGGCACCCCGCAGCCAGAGTGATGCGGCCGACTACGATCACCCACAGTGGGTTGGCTACGCGCTGAGCCGACTCTTCGGCACCGCGGGGCCCGCGTCTTTGCCGACCGAGCCGGGCGCTCCCTGACACGGCTGTCAGGTCGAACATGGGCGAATCCATGCAGCCCACGCAGCCGGCCGGCAGGAAGCAAAAACGGCACTTCGTCCGCGGAACAGCGTGACACCCCTGTCGTGCTCGAGCGGACGCGCAAGCCCTTTGTCGGGCTCGCGGACGCGTGTTACGGGATATGTGTCTGCGTTTTTCCCCACGCGGACCTTGATCTGCCATGGCTTCGCTCAAACCGTCGGTCCGTTCGGACCGAGCACCCGAAGCGGAGATCCGCACCGCCGAGGGACGCGACCTCCCGGCTAGCCGACTCGGCAGCTTCGCTCGACTCGCGCTCTCGCTGCCGCTCTCGCTCTCGCTGCTCTCGCTCTTTGCCTGCTCGACGATCGACGCGTCCGCCGATGCCCAATACGGTGACGACACCGGCATTGAGGGCACCGGCTCGTCCCACGGCGACGAGGAAGACACCGGCGAGGACGACGAGCAGAACGACACCGAGACCGAGGGCACCAGCGGCTCGGGCACCGAAGACGACGCGGACACCGAGGAAGGCGTGGGCATTCAGGACCCCGCCATCGACGCGGCGGCCTGCGATCCTCAGGTCGCGCAGGTGTTCGACTACGACCTCTCCGAAGCCAACGCCGAGATCGCGCCGGCGCTGGTCCGCGAGGTCGTGCTGGGCAGCGGAGTGGTCCCACAGGTGCCGCTCTCGCCCCGCCCCTTCCTGAACCACTTCAAATACGCATACGAGCCCGCGCAGGGATCGGAGCTGGAGATCAGCGGTGAGCTGTGGAAGCCAGCGATGGTCAACGTGGATCAGCCCAAGCGCTACGCGCTGCAGTTCGCCCTGCGTGGGCCGATGATGAGCGAGCAGGAGCGTCCGGCCGTCGACCTCGCGATCGTCGTCGATCTCGGCCCGAGCATGGCCGGCGAGCCGCTCGCGCTCGCCAACGAAGCGCTCGTCGCGATCTCGCAGGCGCTGCGCGCCGGTGATCGCGTCACGTTGATCGGCGCGGGCGAGACGGCGATGCAGCTCGGGACCCTCGACGTCGACGACATGAACGGCCCCTCGCTGGCGAGCCTGCTCGCCGAGGTCACCCCGGGAGGATCGTCGGCGATGGCCGACGCGATCGGCCTGGCCTACTCGACCTTCGAGCAGCCAGTCGAGCTGGCCCACGAGCGCGTGCTGGTGCTCTCCAGCGGGCACTTCCTGGTCGATGACGCGCTGGCTCAGCTCGTCGCCGATCATGCAGACGAGGGTCACTACCTGGTCGGCGTCGGCGTCGGCTCGGCCACCGGCTTCGCCGAGACCCCGCTGCGGCTGCTCGGCATCCAAGGCAAGGGCTCCAGCATGTTCGCGCCGAGCCCGGAGGACGTGTGGAAGGGCCTCCACGAGCGCTTCGTGGCCACGCTGATCACGAGCGCGGCCGAGGTCGAGGTCCGTCTACAGCTGCCGGAAGGGCTCGCGCTGCGCGAGTCGGAGGTCTACCAAGACATCCTGCCGGCCGCCAACGGTCTCGCAATGCTCGGGCCCAACGACGAGCTGGTCTTCCACCACGAGCTCGAGAGCTGCGTCGAGCTGCCTGCCGACGCGATGATCCGCGTCGAGGTCGAGTGGATCGATCCTGAGCTCGGCGAGGCCAAGCAGACCATCTGGGAGCTCCCCGTGACCGAGCTCGGCCCTGGCTCGATGGCCGGGCGCAAGGGCGCAGCCACGCTCGCCTACGTCGACGCGCTGCGAGCCTATCGCGACAACAAGGAGCCGAGCGTCCGCTACGGCGCCCTGCTCGACGCGCTCGGCTTGATCAGCGACGCGCTCGCGGCGATGCCCGAGGATCCCGACTTGATCGAGATGTCCGAGGTGCTCGCCAAGCTGGAGAGCCAATAGTCGCTCGGAGCCGACCGCGGACGCTCAGGGCGGCGTCTGGGCCGTGTTCGAGATCCACACCCGCGAGATCGCCCAGCTCTCGCGATATCCCAACTCCAGGGTGTGGATGCCCGCGCTCCACTCCTGCGTCCAGGGGTCCGCCACGTAGGTGCAGCCGTTCGCGCCCTGCTCGCGATAGTTCAGCTCTTTCCACTCGTACGTGGCGTCCATCGGACCCATCGTGCAGTCGAGCTCGAAGATCGCCGCCGGGTTCGGCTCTTCGTCAACCCGCGCGTAAAAGGAGTCGTACTCCTGTTGCTCGATGGCTCGCACCCAGATGTGCCAGGTGTCTTCGCAAGGAATATCGATGTCGAAGGTGACCGTGCCCTCGTCGACGTCCTGCGGGATGAACAGCACGTCGTTGGGCTCGAGCGTGCTCTCGCCGAGCACCCAGCCAGTGGCTTCGGCGTAGTCCGCCGCGTAGAGCAGGAACGAGTGCGGCTGCTCGCAGGCGCCGTTGCCCGTGTCGGTCGTCTCGGTCGTCGTGTCCGTGTCGGTCGTCGGATCCTCGGTCGTGCTCTCGCTGGTGCTCGTATCGGAGTCGTCGGTGCCGCTCTCGCTGCTCTCACCCTGATCGTTGCCGATCTCGTCGCTCTCGTCGTCGCTCTCGTCATCCGCAACCGGTCCGGGCGCCTCGATCAGCTCACCACCACAAGCGAAGGGTGCGAGACAAGCGAAGGCCGCAGCGATCGAGAGGGTGACGAGGGGCGAGATCCGAGACGCAGCCATGACGACGAGTCGACGGTACCATCGCGGCGCCGCCACGGGCACGGCCAGCGTCGACCCGCCGCGTGCGCGCGACCGCTCAAAAGCGCAGCCCGAACGTCACCCCGCTGCTACGCGGGGTCCACCAAGGCGCGAGCGTCCAGCGACTCGGCCGGCGGCGGAGCGAGCGGTCCGAGCCAGCGCTGAAGCGTCGCGCATCGGCCAGCACCCGGGCCCCGCGGGCGAAGAGCAGACCCGCTCCCACGCTCAGCGGGACCGCGAATCCCCACGCGAGCCCAGCTGACGTGAACCCGAGCGTGGGCGAATCGAAGGTGCAGGAGTCGAGGCCACCCCCGACGGTCGCCAAGGGATCGGAGCAGAACTCTCGCTGCGCGCGGGCGTGCTCGAACTCGACCACTCCGAACGCGACGAGCCCGATCGCGCTGCCGGTCAGCACAGTCGCGAGCCCGAACTCGAGCGCCCCGCGACGCGTGCCCTTCAGCCCGGATGGGCTGACGAAGCCCTGCTGCGACAGCTCGCCGACGGGCCTCGGACGTCCACGCGATCGCGCCGGCTTCGCTGCGGCTGCCGTGGCTGGCTCGACCGGCTCGACACCCTGGCTCGGCGGGTCGGCCAGCCACAGACCCAGCGCGAGCGGCAGGGCGAGGGCAGACATATGACCGAAGGTAGCAGCCCCTGAGCTGGAATGTCGAAGATCGATCGTGCGTCGCGGGGCGCCAATGGGCATCCCCCGCTCCCGCGCCACGATGGCCCTGCTCGCGCTCGTGCTCGCCCTCGCACTCGACGATCGCGTGACGCCCCCAGCTCGCGCGAGCGACCCGATGCCCGCGCGCACGAGCGGCCCGCTAGCGCAGGCAACCTATGTGTGGCAGCGAGCGTGGACACCTCCGGTCACGCACGCGATCACCGAGCACGGCGCCTCGTTCGAGCGGGTGTTGGTGCTGGCCGCGGAGCTCGAGCTGCGTGGCCAGCCTCGAGCCGTGGCGATCGCTTGGCAGCCCGAGCAGCTCGCCGCACTGACCCACGCAGAGCGATCCAGCGAGATCGGCTTGGTCGTGCGCGTAGGCCCCTGGTCCGGTCCCTTCGCCGAGCTCGACCAGCCCGACGCGGTCCGCGAGCTGCTGATCGACACGGCGCTCGCCCAGCTCGAGCGGACGCGCAGGGCTGGGCTCGAGCCGGTCGAGCTGCAGATCGACTTCGACGCAGCCAGCCACGATCTCGCCGGCTATCGCCGCTGGCTCGTGGCCCTGCGCGTAGCGATCCGCGAGGCCGGCTTCGGCCTGCCGATCACGATCACCGCGCTACCCGACTGGCTCGACCGCGAGCCCTTCCTCGAGCTGCTCGACGCCTGTGATGGATGGGTGCTGCAGGTGCACGGGCTCGTCGCGCCGCGACCCGGCCAGGCGCGGGCGCTGTTCGACACCGAGCAGGCTCGCCGCTGGGTCGAGCGGGCCGCGGCGCTCGGCCAGCCCTTCGGCCCCGACGGGCCGACGAAGCCCTTCTGGGTCGCGCTGCCGAGCTACCACTACCTGGTCGCGCGCGAGCCCGGGCATGGCGGGAGCTTGGCGGCGGAGCAAGCTCCCGCGCACGCGAGGATCGATCGCTTCGATCGCGTCGGACCCGATCCGGTCGCGCTGGCCGAGCTGATCTCCGCGTGGACCGAGGATCGTCCAGCCGCGCTGCTCGGCCTCGTGTGGTTTCGTCTGCCGGTCGAGGGCGATCGCTTCGCGTGGTCGTGGCCGGCCCTGCACGCGCTCATGCAAGGTCGCGCCCCCACCAGTTCGCTTCGCCTCCACGCATGCGAGCGCGAGCCGGGGTTGATCGATCTGAGCCTCGAGAACTCCGGCGAGCTCGACCGCTGGATCAGCGAGCTCGAGCCCCTGCAGCTGCGCTGGTCGAGCGGCGAGCTGCTGGTCGCCGACGCGCTCGCGGCCTTTCGGGTCGAGCCGAGCGGCGACGAGCTCGAGCTGCACGCCACCACGCATGGGCGCATCGCTCCCGGCGAGCGCCTGGCGCTCGCGTGGCTGCGCTTCGACGCCGGGTTCGAACCAACTGGGCTGACCCTCGGCGATCCCACGATCCCGATCGTGCTCGACTGCACCACCGCCGGGTCGTCCAACGAGCACCCCAACGAGCATCCATGAAGCGCCTCACGCTGGTCCCCGTCCTGCTGCTCGCCCTGCTACCCGCGCGCTCGACCCACGCGTGCGGGCCCTTCCTCGAGCGCTCGCTGCTCGACAGCGACGACGCCCAGCTGTGCGAGGCCCCCTCGCTGCGCTTCGACTCGCGGATCTCGAGCCTGCCGCTGCCCGACGCGGCCACCGAGCGAGCCGATGGGCTCGGCCGCGCGAGCTCGCTCGACACCCGGACCGCGGGTGAGCAAGACCTGCGCGAGGCTCTCGCCCTGCGCGGGTCCGATGCCGACACGAACGAGTCGACAATCGCCGCTTGGGTCCACTACCGCGAGCACATCCGCGACGAGCTCGAGCCCGCGTTCCCGAGCGAGCTCCCCCGCGAATTCGAGCTCTACTTGCGAGGCGCCCGCGCGTGGCACCGCGACGAGCTCGCGAGCGCCCGCGACTCGTGGCTGGAGCTGCTCGAGCTGCCCGCAGAGCAACGCAAGTATCGATCCGTGTGGGCCGCTTACATGCTCGGCCGTAGCGCGCGCGGTGGCTGCGACGAGCAGACCCGCTGGTTCGAGCGCGCGCGCCAGCTCGCGGCCGATGGCTTCGTCGACACGCTCGGACTCGCGGCGGCGAGCTGGGGTGAGCAGGCGCGGTGCCGCTTCGAGCCCGCGAAGATCAGCGAGGCGATCG
>CBFGLP010000733.1:0-7693 GCA_965649595.1 uncultured Myxococcales bacterium
CGTCCCTGCGGCGCGACTGCTATGCAGCCGAGCCCGAAAACGGAACACCCCTGCACCCATAGCTCAGCTGGATAGAGCGTCGGTCTACGGAACCGAAAGTCGGAGGTTCGAATCCTTCTGGGTGCGCAAGCAGAGTCAGCCAGCACGGGCTGAGACGAAGAGCCCCTCTCCTACGAGAGGGGCTCTCGCTTTTGGTTTGGTCGGCCCGCCTAGCCCAGCGGGTTGCTCTTCGAACGCGCGGGCGATTCACGGCTCGATCGAGCGCTCGATCGGACCGTCCCACCATAGCCTACTGGTTTTCCAATCGCGCACGTACTCTGTGGATATGGCGGCCAAGTTGGTCAAGTGTCCAGAGTCCTTCGTCCCGCTGCTCGAGAGGGCCGAGGAGATCATGGGCGGCTTCTTCCAGGACCTGCAGCGCGAGCCCGAGAAGGGGCAGATCCACATCCAGGGGGTCCGCTACATGCTGATGCGGACCGACTCGATGTCGATCGAGCTGCAAGAGGAGCTGCGCAAGAGCTTCGGTGAGGCCGGAGCCCGACAGATCCGCTACAAGCTCGGCAAGGCGTGCGGCCTGCAAGATGCCAAGCTCTTCGCCGAGCTGTTGCAGGTCGAGGATCCAGCGCTTCGCATCGCGCTCGGTCCGGTCCACTTCGCCCACGTCGGCTGGGCCAGCGAAGAGTTCCTCGAAGGCGTACCGGAGATGAGCGAGAACTACTTCGCCGCCTACGATCACCCCTACTCGTTCGAGGCCGCCGCGTACATCGACAGGGGCCTCGTCAGCAAGCACCCGGTCTGCCACATGACCGCCGGCTACGGCTGCGGTTGGTGTCAGGCCACCTTCGGCGTGGACCTCACGGTCGAGGAGCTGACCTGTCGGGCGAAGGGCGATCAACAGTGCCTGTTCGCGCTCGCCCCTACGCAGAGCTTCGCCAGGCTGGTCGCGGACTTCAAGCAGAGGCGAGGGCTGTGAGCATGAGCGAGCCGCTCGACTACAGCGAGGCGCAGCGTCAGCGGCTCGACGCGGGCATGCAGCACCTGCAGCTGATGACCCGCGTGTTCTCGAGCCTGCGGCTCACCAATCGCTACGAGATCTGCGACACGCTCGGCGCCTTGACCAGCTCGTTCTTGGACTGCCGGCATCACCTGGCCTTGCTGATCAACCACCAGAGCGGCGAGCTCGAGCTCACCGCTGTCGAAGGGTTCGCTGATCAAGGGGCGCTGCTGAGCAGGCCTGGGATCGAGCTCTGGAAGTGGGTGATGGCCGAGCGTGTCCCGCACTTCGTCGAGCCCGAGCAGTTGGCGATCCGCTGGCCCGACGCGCCGGAGGGCCTGCGCGAGGGGGTAGCGTGCGTGGCGATCGACCTGCTGGACGCCCCGATCGGCGCGATCGTGGTCGCGCAAAAGCGCTCGTCCGAGCGCTTCTCGAGCGAAGATCTGACCTTCCTCGCGTGCGCATCGGGGCTCGCCTCGATGGCGATCGCCAACGGCTTGGCCCAGGAGGAGCAGGAGACCCAGCGCCGGCTCGCCGAGTCGCGGGCCGAGCAAGCAGCCGCGCAAGCGCGTGAGAAGCAGGCGGCGCTGGCCGAGCTCGATAACAAGTTGGCGATCATCGAGCAGCAGCAACTAGCGATCGCCGAGCTCTCGACGCCGGTCTTGCAGCTGTGGGAGGACGTGCTCGCGCTGCCGATCATCGGCGTGGTCGACTCGCTTCGTGGGCAAGCGATCATGGAGCGGCTCTTGGACGAGGTCTCGCGTCGTCGCGCCCGCTTCGTGATCCTCGACATCACCGGCGTCGAGATGGTCGACACTCGCACCGCCGATCACTTCATCAAGGTCGCGCGCGCGGCCGAGCTGCTCGGGGCGACCTGCGTGATCACGGGCATCCGACCCGCGGTCGCCCAGACGCTGGTCACCATCGGGGCGGATCTCTCGTCGCTGCTCACGACGGCCAGCCTCGGACAGGGGCTGCGCGAGTGCATCCGACGCTCGCGCCGGACCTAGCAGGGTTCGTCAGCCCCCTCCGGTCGTCAGGGCCTGCGCGAGCGCTTTCGGCAGCGAACGATCGCGCCGCCGCCTGGTCGCTCGGCGAGCTCGACGGTGTCGCAGAGCCGTCGCAGCGCCCCGCCGCCGGTGCCGAGCCCCGTCGTGATCGTGGTGTCCGGCGTCCGCCGAGCCCCGCGAGAGAAGCCGTCCTCGAACAGCTCGACCTCGCTCGGGGGCCCCGGACCGCGATCCAAGGAGGTGATCAGCAGGCCGCTCGGCTCCTCGCTGAGGACCAGCTCGCCCTCGCCAGCGTACTTGATGACGTTGGTCGCCAGCTCGCTGGCTGCGATCGCGGCCTCGCTCGCCGCCTGCTCGGACAGACCGAGCTGTTGGGCGAAGCGGACGACCAGCGCACGGGCGACCGCCGCGTCCGCGAGGGACGTGATCGGCAGCCGCAGCTCGCGATTCACCGCGACTTACCCTCGCGGTTGGTGGTCGCACGCCACAAGCAGACCTTGAGCGCCTCCTTGAGGTTGCGGACCGTGGTGATCTCGGTGAGGTCGACGTCGAGCTGGACCAAGGTCTGGGCGATCCGCGGGCTGATCCCGCTGAGCACCGAGAAGGTGCCCAGCAGCGAGGCCGCGCGGATCATCTGCAGGAGGTGGTTGGCGGTCATCGTGTCGACGACGTCGACGCCGGTGAGGTCGACGATCACCGAGCGAGCGCCGGAGTCGGAGATGCGATTGAGCAGCCGATCGGTCAGCTCGATGCTGCGCTGGGTGTCGACGAGCCCGACGACCGGCAGCGCCAAGATCCCGTCCCACACGTCGATGATCGGAGCCGAGAGATCGGCGATCGCCAGCCGCTGCCGCTCGATCGTCTGCAGCCGCTGCTCGGCGAGCTCGACCATCGAGCGCAGCTCGATCTCGCTGCGCCGCCGCTCGTTGTTTTCGATCGCCAACGCGATGAAGTCGGCCAGCGCAACGGCGAACTGCTCGTCCGAGGCGGTCCAAGTCCGGCTCCCGCCGGTGTGCTCGTTGCACAACAACCCGACCAATCGGCCGCCCACCCGGATCGGCGCGTCGAGCAGCGCGTAGATGCCGAGCGGGCTCAAGTAGATCTCGGAGAACTCGGCCGTGCGAGGGTCCGTGTGAGCGTCGTGGGCCGCGATGACCCGCTCGTGCTGCAGCGTCTCGAAGTAGTGGGGGAAGTCGTCCGCGCTGAGCTCGAACCCACGCTCGTGGACCTTCTCGTCGGTCCGATAGAGATCGAGGCAAACGAGCGTTCGCTGATCGTTCGAGAACCGCCACACGAGGCTGCGAGCGACGCCGAGGATCTCGGACGCGGCCTCGGTGATCTCCGTCAGCGCGTCCTCGAGCCGGCCCTGAACGAGCGCCTCGCTGCGGGCGAGCTGCATCAACACCGCTTGGTTGCGACGCAGCTGCGACTCGAGCTCGGTCTGGTCTCGCTGGGCGCGAAGCTCGTCGATCGCGGCCGTCAGCGCGACCGCGTCCTGCTCGTCTCCACGCTCGCGCAGGCGCGCCACGAGATCACACAGGGTCTGCTCGTCCGCTCGTAGATTGTTCATCACAGTCCTCCTTCGGTCCCTTGCGGAGCGTCGCCCTGATCCCCGAGCAGCTCGCGAAGCAAGAGATCATCGCTGATGTCGTCGGCTCGATGCACCCGCGTGATGCCCATCGACGCGAGCGCGTCCTCGAGCGTGGCCTCGGTCCTGATCCCACGCAGCTCGATGCCCATGGTCTCGAGCGTCATCGCGATCTCCGGGCGCATGCCCGAGATCACGGTCTTGGCCCCCATCATGCGAGCCGCCATCGCGAGCCGAGCGAGCACCGAGCAGAGGTGGCTGTCGAGCGTCCAGACGCCGGACAGATCGACGAGCACACCGAAGCACTCGTCCCGCTGGATCCGCTCGAGCACCTCGCTGACGAGCGCGTCGGCGTCGTCGTCCCCGACGTCGCCATGCAGCGGCACCAACAGACAATCCCACAAGGGGATGCAGGTCACGCGTTCGGACTTGTTCATGGGCGGCTCATGGATACCTGAACACGATGGTCACCTTGGTGCCCGTCGGCCCAGTCTCGATGTCGAACTCGTCGGCCAGGTTGCGCACGCCGATCAGGCCGCGGCCGAGGCCCGTGCGGCTGCGATAGTTCCCAGCCAGGATCTCGTCGAGGTTGGCGATCCCGGGGCCGCGATCCTGCGCGATGATGATGATTCGCTTGCGCTCGGGATCGATGCGAAAGCGGAGCTTGCCGTCGCCGACGTAGCGGGCAATGTTGCGAGCCAGCTCGCTGACCGCGGTGACGATCTTCTGCGCCGTGTAGCCGCGCAGCCCAACTAGGTGGCTGGCCTCGCGCGCGAGCATACGCGCGTAGTTGAGGTCGGA
Organism: uncultured Myxococcales bacterium; assembly: GCA_965649595.1. Classification (GTDB taxonomy): domain Bacteria; phylum Myxococcota_A; class Polyangia; order Nannocystales; family Nannocystaceae; genus Plesiocystis. The sequence continues at coordinate 4,394 of CBFGLP010000733.1, forward strand.
CTCGGTGCGCACCAGCGCGACGGTCTCCTCGTCATCCGGCTGGGGCTCCGGCTGGGGCTCCGGCTTGCGCCCGAGCTTCTGCACGGCCGCGCGGAGGACCGAGAGCACCTCATCGCGCTGACTCGGCGGGATCAAGATGTTGGTCGAGAGCTCGAGCTGCTGCAGGATCGCCTCGTGGCTGGCGGTCCCGGTCGCCCGCTCGGCCTTGACGAGCGCCGAGCGGACCATCGCACGCGCGCTGATCGGCGACACGAATCGCTCGAGTAGCGCGATGAGCTCGGAGGGGAGCTCGGAGGGTTGTTCTCGTTCGACCATCGTGGTCTCGGGCGACATTCGTGTCGACTCCCGACGCGCGTGCGTCGATAGCACAATCACCGCTGCGGTAAGAAGGTCACGTGAATCACGGTCGCGTCGTCATGGGGGTGCGAGTGATTCATGAGCAGGGCGTTGCAAACGAGCGTTCCATCGAGCTCGGCGAACGATTCGAAAGGAGCGCGGCGAGTGATGCCGTCAGTGTAAAACAGGAGCCGCGTCCGTGGGGCGAGATCGATGCGGACCGATTGGAACCTTCGTGTGCGTCCTCCGAGCACTCCGCTCGAGGGTGCAAAGGGTAACTCGGTGCCGCGAAGCGTTCGCGCCTCGACGTTGCCGACCCCACCGAAGGTCGCACCGCGAGCATCGAAGTGGGCGATGGTCGCAGCCGCACCACGAGAGCCCCGCAAGCGCTCGTGAATGCGCGCGAGCGCTTGCTCGACCGCGAGGTTGGCATCGAAGGTCGAGGCCTCGGCGATGGCCAGCTCGGCGGCATCGGCTGCTTTTGGACCGTGGCCGAGCGCGTCGACGAGCACCACCCATGTCGTATCCCCGGCGGGATGGACCAGCGCCGCGTCACCACTGCGCACTTCTCCGACCCGCGGTCGACCCTGAACCCGAGCGTCGAGGCGCACGAGGATCAGAATACTGCCCACTCACGGTCGGTTGACAGGCCCGTCCTCGAGTAGGCCGCTCCGATTGACCGAATTCCGTCGACCAACATCCCTGCCCCAGCCGACTTGCCGGCGTGGCGGATTGGGGCGATCCTCGCTCCGTGGCCGACAGCCAGCCGTCTGCGCCTGCGAGTCACGGCGGCGAAGCCTCGACCGCCACCCCAGCGCCCGAGCAAGTGACGGCCGCCGACCTCCGCTACATGCGGCTCGCGCTCGAGCTGGCGGCTGAGGCCGGAGCGCGGGGCGATGTTCCAGTGGGTGCCGTCGTGGTCCGCAACCATCGGATCCTCGGCATCGGGTTCAACAACCGCGAGCACGTCCACGATCCGACCGGCCACGCCGAGGTCGTCGCGCTGCGCGAGGCGTGTCGGCAGGCTCGTCGCTGGCGGCTCGATGGTGCGACCCTCTACGTCACGCTCGAGCCCTGCCCGATGTGCGCGGGCACGCTGGTCAACAGCCGGGTCTCTCGCTTGGTGTTCGGGGCCGAGGACGCCAAGGCTGGCGCGGTTCGGAGCCTCTATCGGCTGTGCGAGGATCCGCGCCTCAACCATCGCCTCGAGGTGATCGGTGGCGTGATGGCCGAGCCCTGCGCGGCTTTGCTCAAGCAGTTCTTCAAGACCGCGCGGGCGCGACATCGAGCGGCCCGCAGCCAAGGCAATCGAGTGCCGCGCTGGAAGCAGGGACCGGGTGACTTCGACGACGGAGGAGCGGATCGCTGATGGCCGGTCCGATCGACGACGAAGTCCAGCAGATCCTCGCCATGCTCACGCGCGAGCGCCTGTCGGTCGATCTCTGCGATGGCCAGCGCACCGCGTTCCTGACCCACATCGGCGCCCAAGCTCGGCTCACGCCCGGACCTTGGATCGCCCATCGCCAGCTCGTGCTCGCGCTCGCGCTCGCAAACCTGGCGCCCGCACAGCGCTCGTCGCTCGCCCACGCCGTCGTCGTCGATTGGGGGCGCGAGTTCGGAGTCGGACGGCTCGTGCTCGAGGCCGTCGCCTCGGGCTTGCCGATGGGTGGGTCCTCGCTGCTCATGCGCCCGCGCGCGCCTGGAGGCGAGGGTCGGCCGCGCGTCCTCTACACGTGGGCGCTCGGGACCCGCGCGACGCCGGTCACTTGTGACTGGATGCTGCTGCGCGCGCAGGCCGAGTGGGCGCTCGCCGATCCTCCGAGGCCGATCGGTCTACGTGGGCTCGAGACGCTCGCCCAGCTCGGCGGCTCGGTGCTCTTGCTGGTCCCGAGCGCCGTCGCGGCACGCCAGGTCGCCGACGTCGTCGGCACGGCGTTGCCCCTGCACGCGCACCCGCGCTTCGTTCCCTACCTCGAGCAGCACGAGCCCGACGCCGCGCTGCTCTTGTGGCCTCACGACGCGATCCGGGCGAGCAGCCTCGATCGCTACGAGTTCTCCACCGCCGTCTTGATCGGCGCACCCGAGCAGGTCCGCCAAGACGCGCTGCGCTGGGCCGCGGAGCGGCCCGGGGTCGAAGTGGTCGACGCGGCGTGCCCCGGTCGGATGGATCGCAAGGCGCTCGCCCGCTACTGGCGGGCGTGCGGTAAGCCGCGCGTGCTGCTGCGAGGTGATCCCGAGTGGGCCGCCGAGGGTCGGACGTGGCTGCGCGAAATCGGGGCGGTGGTGGAGGCTCACAGCGAAGCCACCCAATTAGGGCTGTTCTCGTAATCGCCCGGCACTGAGCAGATGTACCCGCCTTAGGGGGCGCCTTTTCGGCGGCCCGGCGGGGCCGACGTCAGAAGCTGGCTCGTGCGGGTCGGGATCCGTACAATCGCCGCCCGATGGCCAAGTCCAAACGCGAGAACGGCGAAGGCGAGGACGACGATGACCGCGTCGACGAGCTGAGGGCAGAGATCAGCTCGCTACGCTCGGACCTCAACGATGCCCGCGCCGACCTCAAGGACGCCCGGGCCGATCGCGACGAGGCGCGCGACGAGGTCAAGCGACTGCGCGAGGAGCTGAAGAACGCTCGCGAAGAGCGTGACGCCCTGCGCGACGAGTTCAAGCGCCTGCGCGACGCTCCGGCCCACGATGACCTGTCCGAAGAGAAGCTCACGCTGCTCAAGGAGCTGCAGGCCAGCGTCATCAGCTCTGCGCCCGACATCGACGACACCTTGCAGGCGCTGACCGAGATGCGGGCGGGCCTCAAGAGCATCGCCGACAGCGTCGAGCTGCTGGCCAGCAACGCCGAGGAGAGCTCGAGCTCGATCCTGCAGATGGCGGCGGCCAACGACGAGGTCGCCGAGAGCATGTTCAACCTCGCCTCGTCGGTCGAGGAGACCGCGCTCTCGATCGAGGAGATGA
>CBFGLP010000734.1:0-3911 GCA_965649595.1 uncultured Myxococcales bacterium
AGCCACACCACGCCCTGCAGGGCGAGCTCGCGCGGACCATGTCCCACGAAGCCATGCCACCCGCGGGCGTCGACGCGCGCGATGCCGGCCCAGGTCTCGCACAAGAGCGAGAACACCTCGGCGTCGATGCCCGCCTCGCTCTCGGCGAAGCCCATCTGCGGGAGCCTCCGCGACCACCATCGACGCGCACGCACCCGTCGCTGCGCCACGACCGAGCTGATCGGGTCGTCGTCGAAGCCACCGTGGACCGCCCGCGCCCGTTCGAGGATCAGCTCGCTCGCGAGAGCCTCGTGCTCGTCCGAGCGCTCGCCGGCATCGGCACGTGCTTCGCCATCGGGGTCGTCGCCGAGCTCCGGCACTTCGAGCTCGTCGAGCTCGACCGGCGACCCTTCGTCGAGCGCCTCCGGGTCGGACAGCGCCTGGTGGATCAGGCGCTCCGCCATCCCGGCCGACATCCTGCCGTCCCGCATGTCCCGAAGGAGCTGCGCGGCCCGTTCGGAGCCGAGAACCTCGGGAGCCCGAGCTCGGATTCGGGCAACCCGCTCCGTCGTGCGCGTCGAGGCTCCCCACCGTTCGGCGGCCGCCTTCGCGGCGCCGGACCGGCCGTTGCCCTCGCGCAGCAGCTCCGCCAGCTGGCGTCGCATGTCGTCGGCGACGATCGCCTTTTGCGTCGCCGTCAGCGACCGTCCGACGATGGCTCGTCGACGCACGAACGCGAGCGCGGCCAGGTCGTTCCGCGCGGACCCGTCGTGCGACACGAACACCGAGAACACCGGCTCGACCTCGGGACGCGGATCGGCACGCCAGAGCGTGCGCGAGGCTTGGCAGCGATGCACCCCGTCGAGGATCTCGAGCTCGCCACCTTCGCCGCGGTACAGGATGACCGGATGGGTGGGATCGAAGCCGCAGTCGCGGATCGACTCGCGCAGCTCCGCCCGCTCCGTCAGCGTGAGCGGCGGGAGGAGCCGGGAGAACGGGTGCGGCACGAGCAGGTCGCGGGACCATCGTTCGCGCACGACCACCCGCTGCGCGTCGGGGAGCGGGACGAGCCGAAAGTCCGTCTCGCGCTCGTCGAGCGTGTCTTCGGGACTCGGGGTTCGTTGGCTCAACATGGGTGCCCCTCGCCGACGAGGTCGCCGACCTCGGCTTGGGCGAGCCGACGCTCGCGGTCCCACTCGGGCAGGCTCACGACCCGGCGTGCGTGCTCCAGCGCGGCGTGCCGAGCCTCGAGCGACTCGAGGTCGTCCAGCGCGATGCACTGGGCCAGGACGCTCCCGAGCCGACGCTGCGCCCGAGCGATCCACTGCGCCGCCTCGAGCTCGCGCGCTCGGCTGCGGGCCAGGGGCGTCACCTCGCCGGAGATCCCGGCGGCGCGCTGCACCTCGATCCATCGTGGATCGACCGCGCGCGTCCTCGTCTCACCGCGACCGGGCACCACGAGTCGATACAGGCCCGTGGAGCGGTGCCCCGGATGACCCACGCCGTAGCCCCAGGCGAGGGCGTGTGCTCGGGCGTCGGTCAGGGTCGGGAGGCGGGTGAGGTCGAGCTGGACGTCACCCTCGGCGCCACGCAGTCGCAGCCGCAACCCTCCCCGTCGAAAGCGGAGCTCGATCCGCATCATCGGGCCGCGCGCCCCTCGGTCCCACCATCGCCGCACCAACGACGTCCCACGGCCCAGCCGCTGGAGTCGGATGTCCTTGCGGTAGGCCAGCATCGACACGTCGAGGTCCTTGCGGCCGAGTGCGAGCGCGTGGAGCTGGCCGCGCTCGCCCGGCGTCGGGTCCGGGACCACGCGCCCCGTCCAGCGGTCGCGCTCCTGGTCGGCCGCGGTGAGGATCAGGCCCTCGAGCTCCGCCGCGAGATCGAGCTTCGACACCCGCCAGCCCACCCGATCGGCGTCGTCGAGGATGCTCCCTTCGCGGGGCAGCACGAGGCGACACCAACGATGGACCCACGGGATCCAGCGCTCGCCAAAGCCCACGACCCCCAGCGTCTCAGGGGCTCGCGCGCCCATCTGGAGCTCGATCCGGGGGCTGCCTCGAACCTCTCGCAGGAGGATCCTGGCCTCGCCGGGGGCTCGCAGTTCGACCCCCTGATGACGTCGGCGAAGTTGCAGGTGCCGACCCTCGATCTCGACCGGATCGATCGCCGTGCCCGCGCGATGCATCACCTCGCGGACAGGCTCGGGCCAGCTCTCCAATTCGATCTCGATCGCGGTTCCGGCATCGGGGCGGGGACCGACGATCACTCGCACCGACGGAGTCGAGGACCCCTGGATCGGGAAGCCGGATGACTCGGCACAACTGATCGGAGCCTCGGATGCCGATCGTTTGTCTCGATCGTTTGTGGTTGCCTCGCCGTCGCCTCGAGCCCAGGCCGGAATGCGTTGGCGAATCCATTGAAAGGCGGCGAGCACTCGCTCGCTGCCCGTGGTCACGGCTCGTGAAACCACATCCTTGCATCGTTGAATCAATGCACACCTCCGCGCAGGCGAGCCCGTCGGACTCGCTGCCCATTCGACGAAATGACCTCGCTCTCGAGCTCGCGTCTCACGAACGATTCGGCGTGGCACGGCATCGCCGAACCACGGTGCGCCCCCGGGAAACGAAGGCGCGGGGATCGTCGGGAAGTCGCGGGGCGACGCACCGCCCGCCTGTCCATGAGAGATGCATGAGGCGTCCGGGACGACGATTGGCGCAAATCGTGCGACGTTCGCCGTCGGTGTTGGTCTCCTCCATCCATGCGGAGACGAACCTTCCGTAATCCAGTGCCGCGGGGTCGATTGCCCCAAGCCATGGAACGATGCAATCGCTTATTCTGGTCCGCGTTGCCTCACCGGGAACAATGCGTCGCTCACCGTGGATCGCCAAGCCATGGCAAATCGTGCCGACGGTGATGGAGATTGCGAAACGTGCACGCGACTCACCGGCGACGCAGGCGGACCTCGTGTCCTTCGGAACGAACCAGCGCCCGACCATGGCGACGCGGTGCGCATCGGGTCATGAGAAAGACCGCGTCGTCGCGGCCGCGACGGGCTCGCCACCCCGGAGAAGCTCGCAGCCTCCCTCGGGCGAGAGCGCCACGAGGAGGGAGGCTCGACGTTCGAGGTCGGCACGTCACCGACCTGGCCGCCGCGTGCACCCGGGTCGAGCCGCACGACGTGCAGCCACTCGACGCGGCACGGTCGCGGCAGCTCGCCGCCATCGAGAGGAGAGCTCGACGACGAAGCCGAGCTGCACGCGACCCCACCCAGGCCCCCGCAGGTGTCGTGCTCCGGCTCGCTCGGGATCACGTCCCGCTCCGGCCGACGGGCGAGCTCGTGATGGGCATCGGGCTCGACCCGACCGTGCTCGCGTGGCTGGGTCGACACACGCATCGTCCGGCGAACCAGTCCGACGAGCACGTGCTCGCCACGAGTCACCGTGGCAGCCGCCAGGGCGACCACGCAGTCCCACAACCCGAGCATGACGATGCACCCGTATCAAGCTCGTCGAGGTCGAACCAGCGAAAACGACCGCTGATCCTCCGCCAACGCTGCGTGGTCGATCCGCGAACCGACGTCGGGACACTTCTCCGAAGTTCGTCTTCCAGCGAGGCCGATCGCACGAGCGCGGCAGCGATCACGAGCTGCGACGATCCGCATCACCGGCCTCGGTGCCGACAGCGTCGACCTCGAACACCTCGTCATCGCGCGGCGTCGAGCGAGACGACGACGCAGCGATGCACACGAGAGCGGCATGAGCCGCTACCAGAGGCCGAGGGCTCGGTCGCCGAGAACCTCGAGCCACGCGACCACAAAGCGACCGCTCGACCTGCGACCGGACGTCCGCGCTGGTCGAGCAGCACCCGCGTCGCCGAGCATCTCGAGGAGATCGGAAGAGCACACGTCTGATTCCAGTCACTTGGTACGC
>CBFGLP010000735.1:0-5902 GCA_965649595.1 uncultured Myxococcales bacterium
CGACGAGGTCAACCGCGCGCCGCCGCGGACCCAGAGCGCGCTGCTCGAGGCCATGGCCGAGGGCCAGGTCAGCATCGACGGCACCAGCCACGCACTGCCCGATCCCTTCATCGTCATCGCCACGCAGAACCCCGAGGAGCACCACGGCACCTACCCGCTGCCCGAGTCGCAGCGCGATCGCTTCATGCTGCGTCTGGCGATGGGCTACGCCGCAGCCGAGGTCGAGGCCGCGCTCTTGCAGACCGGCGGCGTCGATCCGCACGCCAGCGCCGTGACCGAGCGGGTCGCCTCGCCGGAGCTCTTGCTCGCGCTCCAGCAGGCGGCCAAGCGCGTGCACCTGCACGCCGATCTCGCCGCCTACGCGCAGCGAGTGGTCCAAGCCACGCGGGAGAGTGAAGCGATCCGGTTGGGCATCAGCACCCGCGGTGCGCTGGCTTGGGCCGCGGCGGCGCGCGCTCGCGCGCTGCTCGAGGGCCGGACCCACGTGCTGATCGACGATCTCCAGGAGCTGGCCGTCCCCGCGCTCGCGCACCGCTTGCTCCCGGCTCAGCAAGGCAGCAGCGATCAGGTCGCGCTCGCACAAGAGCTGGTCCGCGAGCTGATCGCCAGCGTGTCCGTACCAGTCTGAGATCCGCATGGCCAACGCCGCTGCTGCATTGCCCACGAGCGCGGGCCCCGAGCGACGGGCCCGCGTGTCACTGGTCCGTCGAATGCTGACCGCCCGCGGGCGCAGCCTCGAGATCACCAAGGCCGGCTGGCTGTTCATCGTGCTCACGCTCGCGGTCGGCTTCGCGGCGATCAACTCGGGCGCCAACTTGCTGCACGTGCTGTTCGGCTGCCAGATCGGGCTGATCTTGGCCAGCGGCGTGCTCTCGGAGGGGATGGTCCGCCGGGCCCGCGTGCACCGACGCACGACCTCGGCCCTGCACGCGGGTAGCCGCGGCGCGCTGCTGGTCGAGCTGCGCAACGACAGCCCGCGCGGCGACATGATCTCGGTCTCCGTCGAAGACGACGATCGCGTGCTCACGATCGATCACAGCGACCCGGTGTTCGCAGTCGCTGTCCCGGCCGGTGCTCAGGTCGCCCTGCACACGAGCGTGACCCTGCATGTGCGGGGCTTGCAGCCGCTGCCCAAGGCGGTCGTCGCGACTCGCTTTCCCTTCGGGCTGTTCGTCAAGCGCCGCGAGCTGCCCGGGCGCGAGCGAGTGCTCGTGTATCCGCGCATTCACGAGCTCGATCCGGCCAGCTTGGCGCGAGCACGAACCGGAGAAGGCGAAGCGCTGGGCGCCCGAGCACGCGCGGGCGAGTTTCATGGCCTGGCCGAGTACCGCGAAGGCCAGGAGCTGCGGCGGATCCACTGGCCCGCGACCGCCCGGCTCGGTCGCCCGGTCGTGCAGGAGTTCGAGGCTCGCGGCGAGGCCGAGCACGTGCTCGAGCTGCACGCCGGTCGAGCCGGTGACGAGCTGTTCGAGCGCGAGGTCGAGCGGGTCGCGTCCGAGGGCGTCGCGCTGCTGCGCGAGGGTCGAGCGGCGATCGGTCTGCGCTACGCGGGCGAGCTGGTGCTCGAGCCCGGCGTCGGGCCTTCGCATGAGCGGCGGCTGCTCGAGTTCCTCGCGCTGGTCGGGCTGAGCGACGCGCCCGCGAGCGAGGATGCACCGAGTAGCTCGGAGGTGCAGGCGTGAGCGGTCAGACGCGCGGGCTCGGTCTGCTCGGCCGCCTCGCCAGCATCGGCCCCACCCGAGGTCTCGCCCAGCTGCGCGACTGGTTGAGCCTGATCCAGGCCCTGCTCGCGATCACGGCCGTCGGCCTGGCCGGCAGCGCGAGTGGCTGGGCGCTGATAGCCACGCTCCTGCTGGTCACCTGGGCGATGCTGCGACCGCTGCCCGAGGCGCTCTCACCGAGCATGTCGCGGGTGTGGACGCTGGTGATCGTCGTCGCGCTGGCGCTGTCCGCCATGCGGACCTTCATGCTCGGCGAGGAGCTGCTGGTCGCGGGCGTCGACTTCCTGCTGCTGATGGTCGTGCAGCGCCTGTTCAACCGTCAGCGCAGCCGCGAGCACATGCAGCTCTTGATGCTCGGCGCGGTGCTGATGGTGATCGCGGCGGTGATCGACGCCGAGCTGCGGTTTCCGATCCTGCTGCTCCTCTATCTGCCGACCGCCACGCTGGGCCTGCTGCTCAACCACCTGCTCTCGGAGGGCGAGCGGCTCGGTCGGCGCGTGCAGTTCGAGGTCGATCGCTACGGTACGCGCGAGCTGCCGCGCTTGAGCCGAGCGGCCGTGCAGGTCGCCTCGATCGCCGCGCTCGCGGGCGTCGCGACCTTCTTGCTGTTCCCGCGCTTCGGGGTCGGCGTGTTCCTGCGCGGCAACCTCTACGGGCGCGAGAGCGTCGGCTTCTCGGAGCGGGTTCAGCTCGGTGGGTTCGGCACGATCAAGACCGACGCGACGGTGGTCATGCACTTGGTCGCGCTCGACCTGCCCGACGACGTCTCGCCGACGCAGCCGCGGCTGACCTGGCACCTGCGCGGCAGCGCCTTCGATCGCTACGAGAATGGCAGCTGGGGCCACTCGGGCGACGCGGTCGAGGGCATCCTCGAGCCGAGCCGCGGCTACTGGGTAGTCGGCGATCCGCCGCTCTCGGGCGAGGGTCCGGGCACGCCGGTCGCCGAGGTCGTGCGCCCGCCCTATCGGTTCGGCAACGACTCGGGCCCCGCGCTCGCCGTCCGACCGAAACGAGGCTTCGCCGACGCGACCGAGACGGTGCGCATGCTCGTGACGATGGAGGACATCGGCACCGACCTGCTGTTCGCCTACGGGCGCCCGCTGGCCTTCTCGCTGACCCCGCGCGGCTCGATCGAGGCTCGCAACAAGATCGCCGTCGACGTCGACGAGCAGATCCGCGTGCTCGATCGCCAGCCCGGGCCGATCCAGTACGAGTTCATCGGCCGCGTCGGCGAGCCGAGCCGGGCCGAGCTGGCAGCGATCGGCGATCCCGAGGTCCCCGACACGCTCGACGCCTACCTGCAGCTGCCCGAGCGCCGCAGCAACGAGCTGCACGAGCTGGCCGTCGAGATCACCGAGGGCGCGCAGACCCGCTTGGACAAGGTCGAGGCCGTCCAGCAGTACCTGCTCGACAATTACGAATACAGCCTCGACCAGCCGCTGTCCGAGCGCGTGAGCTCGGGCGAGCTCGATCCGGTCGAAGGCTTCTTGTTCGACACCAAGGCTGGTCACTGCGAGTACTTCGCGTCCGCGATGGCCCTGCTGCTGCGCGAGGTCGGCGTACCGACCCGCAACGTCAACGGCTTCTACGGCGCCCACTACAACCAGATCGGTGAGTTCTGGGCCGTCCGGCAAGCCGACGCGCACTCGTGGGTCGAGGTCCACTTCGGCGAGCTCGGCTGGATCACCTTCGACCCGACCCCGCCCGGCGGGCGCACTGCTGGCGACGACGCGCCCTGGTTCCCGGGCCTCGCCAACCTCGCCGACGCGCTGCGCAACGCCTACCTCGAGTACGTGATCGACTACGACCTCGGCGATCAGCTCGAGCTGCTCGAGCGAGTGGGCGTCGAACGATCAGGTCGCAGGCTCGAGATCGACTGGCGCCGCTTCGCTTGGGTCCCGGGAATGATCGCGCTGGCGCTGGCGATCCGCTGGCTGAGGCGCAACCGCAAGCAGGCGCGCGCGCCCGAGGTCGCGATCTACGAGAAGCTGCTGCGGACGCTGCAGCGACGCGGACGCGGCAAGCGAGACAGCGAGTCGGCGCTGCGCTGGGCCGAGCGCCTGCGCGACGAGCAGGCCCCCGAGGCGGGGGCCTTGCTCGAGTTCGCCTGCAAGTACGAGTCGTTACGCTTTGGCCCGCAGGCGATCGATCCCCGCGAGCTCGACGAGCTCCGCTCACTCGCGGCGGTCGTGCTGGCGACTCGCCCGTGAGATGGCATCCTCCACCCTCGCAGGTGAGGTCGTGGCAAGGCTCGGCACCATTATCCTCGGCGCGCGGTCGTTCCCCGTGCACGCACCCGTGCTCACGTTGGAGTGGCTGTGGGAGTCGAGGCCGGGGTGGACGCTGGAAGCGAGCATAGAGCTTCCCTCCGGTGAGCTCGTGCCGCTCAGCCTCGGCGGGCACCTGCAGCCGGGCTCGCCGAAGCCGAGCGAGCCGACTCAGCTCGCGGGAGCTCACTGGGATGTCGACGCAGGACATCGCGACGGCGACGTCTTCGGCACGGACGGCGAGCTCGAGCTCGACGGCGAGCGCGTCTCGCTGCTCCTACTCGGCAACTCCTACGGCGACCCCCCGCTGCACATGCGCGCGACCCCTGGCCCGGACGAGGTGTCGCTGCGGATCTGGATCGAAGGCATGTGCGAGCTCGGAACCAGTGAAGCGTGGGAGCTCGATACCACCAAGCGCGAGTCTTTCACGGTCCTGGTCGACGCACGCGTGGCTCGAATGTCCCCCTCCATCCATTCTCGGGGCGCGATCTGGCCGCCCGGACCGCACGCCGAAGTCATCGCGTGTTTGAGCTCGTACCGCGACGTTTACTTGCAACCGCCCCTGCCCGAGAGCGTGTGCCACGGCTACTTCACCTGCAACGAGGGCTCCGGTGGGGGGTACGTGGTCTTGGCGCCCTCGAGCGCGGCCGCTGGTGAGTCGCTGCTCATGAGCGGGATGCGACTGCTGCGGGTCTACATGGATTGCTCATACAAGAGGGATGTGGAGAATGCCTGGAATCAGATCTTGGAGCCCTTGCTCGTCGAGGGGGCGTTCACCGATGGGGTCCCCGAGGACACCATCACCGTGCTCGACGCCGAGGCCGTCCACGAGCGACTCGATTGGATTCAGGGCGTCCTCACCCTCGCCCCGCCACATTCGCGACCCAACTCGCCCCCCAACCCGCAGCTCACCATCACGATCGATCGCGCGCAGACACTTCGAGGCGCTGACGCAATGAGCTTCCCGTGGCCTGTGCGGGAGGCCGCGCAGCTCGGAGTCTCCCTGCGAGATCGCTGGAATCACAAGATATTGCTGGCCCGCACTTCGACGCAGGACGTGCTCGTCGTGTGGGGGACGGGCGCGTGACGAGACTCGACCGGGAGCGTGTCCACGCCCCCGGCCGAGCTCGATCGCTAGCTCGCTCCCGAGCTCAGGGCGCGTTCATCGGGCACTCGCCAGACTCGGGATCCTCGTCTTGGCAGATGAGGTCGCAGCAGGCGAGCCCGAGCCCGCACCCGTCCGCGTCTGGATCACAGGCCTCGCCCTCGGCGAGCTGCCCCGACGAGAGCAGCAGCAGCTTCTTCCAGCTCAGCCGCCCGTCGCCCGGCACCGCGTTGGGTCCGTAGCGCCAGCTCTGATCGACCCAGAGCTCGACGCCCGTGTCGAGCACGACGTGCTCGCCCTGCCATGGCTCCGCCGTCTCACCATCGCGCGAGACCGTCAGCCGCTGCGCGATCCAGTCCTCCTCGATGTCGAGGTAGCACTCGTCGGTAGTCGCGAGCTCCCAGGGGTTGATCCACCACGCGCTCGTGGGCTCGAGCTGCTCGGCGTCGATCAGGAAGAGGCTCAGATCGGCGCCGGGGAAGTCGAAGCGCAGCCACGAGTTTGCGTTGGGCCAGTCGTTGTCGACCAGCAGGTCGACGTGCACGGTCGAGCCGATCTGGTCCGCCAGCCCGACGCCCGCCTCACCCGTCAAGGTGAGCTCGACCGCATGATCGTCGCAATCGAGCAGGTAGGTCGGGGCTTGGCTGCCATCGATCGTGCAATCGCGCTCGAGGTCGAGCGGCGAGCTGTCACCGATCACCACGCCATCGACCGTGAGGGTCCACGTGAACAACGCCGGCCCGGGCTCGAGCGGACACTCCTCGCCCGTGTCGGTGCCGTCGTCCGACTCCGTCCCGTCGTCCGACTCC
>CBFGLP010000736.1:0-2742 GCA_965649595.1 uncultured Myxococcales bacterium
CTCGACCCGCACACCAACCTGCTGCGGCCCGACGAGTTCGACGTCATGAAGACCAGCACGAAGGGCAGCTTCGGCGGTCTCGGCATCGAGGTCGGCATGCGCGACGGCATGATCACGGTGATCCGCGTGATCGACGGCAACCCGGCCAGCAAGGCGGGCATCGAGTCGGGCGACCGCATCGTCCAGATCGACGAGGAGTCGACGGTGACGATGACGCTGAACGAGGCGGTCGACCACATGCGCGGCGAGCCCGGCACCGCGGTGGCGCTGCACATCCGCCGCGAGGGCGTCGACAAGCCCAAGCGCTTCCGCATCACCCGCGACGTCATCACGCTCGACAGCGTCACCGGCACCGTCCTGCCCGGCACCAACAGCGAGGGCCAGCCGGTCAAGGTCGGCCTGGTCCAGATCAACCGCAACTTCGCCCAGACCACCGGCAAGGAGCTGCGGGCCAAGCTGGCCGAGTTCGAGAAGGCCGGCGTGCGCGGCATCGTCCTCGACATGCGCGACAACCCCGGCGGCCTGCTGACCGCCGCGGTCGAGGTCGCCGACGCGTTCCTCAAGTCGGGCGTGATCGTCTCGACCGTCGGCCCCGGCGCCCCGCGCGAGGACCTCACCGCTGACGACCGCTACGACTTCGCCGACGTGCCGGTGGTGGTGCTGATCGACCAGGGCTCGGCGAGCGCCACCGAGATCGTCGCCGGCGCCCTGCGCAACCTCGGCCGCGCCGTCCTGCTCGGCCGCCGCACCTTCGGCAAGGGCTCGGTGCAGGTGCTGCACGACCGCAAGGTCGCCGACAAGGAGCTCGCGCTCAAGCTGACGATCGCCCAGTACCTGACGCCCGGCGACGAGTCGATCCAGTCGGTCGGCGTCAGCCCGGACCTCGAGACCCTGCCGGTCTATGTCGGCAAGGAGTACCTGGCCTACTACGGTCGCAAGCGCTTCGACCTGATCCGCGAGGAGTCGCTCTCGTCGCACCTGGTCAACGGCGCCACGCAGACCCAGACGATCACCGCCGGGCCGCTCTACTTCTTGCAGCAAGGCTCGGTCGCCGACGGCACCGGGCTCGCCGAGCAAGACGAGGCCGCGCTGCTCGAGCTCGAGCAAAAGGGCGACAAGCGGATCCAGTTCCTGCTGCAGGATCCCGAGATCCGCATGGCTCGCGACCTCGCGCTCGCGGCCCCGAGCGCGCGACGCAGCGACCTCCTCGCTTGGCTGCCTCAGTTCGCCGACCAGCAAACCGAGCTCGAGGATCAGCGGATCATCAAGAGCCTCGCCAGCAAGGGGATCGACTGGAGCGAGGGGCCGGCCCCGAGCGCGGACCAGCGGCCCGAGCTGCGCGTCACGATCAGCTCCGACAAGCCTGGCAACCGCATCCGCGGCGGTGAGACCGGCACCGTGACCGTGACCGTGACCAACATCGGCACCGCGCCGGCCCACCGCGTGCGGGCCATGTCGAGCAGCGACTACGGCTACTTCGACGAGCGCGAGCTGCTGTTCGGCAAGGTCGAGCCGGGCCAGAGCAAGACCGCGGAGCTCAAGCTCTCGGTCGCGGCCCACGAGCTCTCGCGCACCGATCGGATCGACTTCCAGGTCAGCTCGCAGCACGAGGTCGCGATCACCTCCGACAGCGTCACCTCGGTCGACGTCGCCGCCGAGAGCATCGCCCGGCCCGAGTTCGCGTTCGGCTACCAGATCGTCGACGACCCGAGCCTCGCCAAGGGCGTGAGCGGCAACGCCGATGGCCTGCTGCAGGTCGGCGAGCGGGTGCACCTGCGCGTTTGGGTCCAGAACAGCGGCCCCGGCAAGGCCCCCGACGCCCGCGTGCAGCTGCGCAACGGCTCTGGCGACGCCGTGTTCCTGCACGGCGGCCGCGGCAAGCTCGGCGAGCTGAACCTCGGCAAGTCCGACTGGGTCGATCTCGACTTCGAGGTCCAAAAGCCGACCACCGAGGTCGAGCTGCAGCTGACCGTCAGCGACGCGAAGATCGGCGAGTACGTGACCGAAGAGATCACGTTCCCAATCCGTGCGCCGCTCGACTTCACCAACCAGCGGCAAGGCGCACAGGCCAAGCAGCGGCTCGACATCTACGCGAGCCCCGACCAGAGCGGGCCCGTGCTCGCGCACGCCGAGGCCGGAGCCCGCTTCACCTCGCTCGGCAGCGCCGACGGCTGGCATCGCATCGACCTCGGTAATGATCAGGTCGCCTTCGCGCTGGCCGATCAGCTCGAGCTCGGCGGTGGCGCAGCCAAGAAGCCCGGCAAGCACGAGCTGGTGTTCGCCGTCTCGCCGCCGCAGATCCAGCTCGCCACGGTTCCGACCCATACCGACCAAGCGCGGATCTCGATCCGCGGCACCGCGCTCGACAACGAGCAGCTGCGCGACCTCTACGTGACCGTCTACAACCCCTCGCGCAACCTGTTCGGCAGCGCCGAGAAGATCTTCTATACGGCCACCCCGAACCCGAGCACTGGTCGGCTCGAGTTCGAGGCCGAGGTCCCGCTGCAACCCGGCAACAACATCATCGAGGTCTACGCGCGCGAGAACGAGCAAGTGACCGGTGTCGAGCGGATGTGGGTGCTGCGGACATCCGGCCTGGCAGAGGCGCGGGCTCAGGGGCAATTCCAGACCAACGGTCAGCTGCCCGTCGACACCTTCAAGCCGAACTGAAGTGGACCGCCATGACTCGGCCGTCACGCGAGCGCGGGTTCGCTGTGGTGGCCGAGCGTCGCCGAGCGTCGC
>CBFGLP010000737.1:0-11081 GCA_965649595.1 uncultured Myxococcales bacterium
GCCGTCCATCAGCACCTCGGGCTCGACGATCGGGACGATGCCGACGTCCTGGCAGATCGCCGCGTAGCGGGCGAGCGCCTGCGCGTTGGCGAGCAAGCACGCGCGCGTCGGCAACCCCGGGGCGATGGTGATCACGGCCCGCCACTTGGCGAAGGTGGCCCCGAGGCCGCGGTACTCGATCAGGCGCTCGCGCAGCCCGTCGAGGCCCTCGGTCACGGTCTCACCGGGGTGCAGCGCGAGCGGCTTGGCGCCGGTATCGACCTTGATGCCCGAGAGGATCCCGCGCTCGCGCAGAGCGACCGGAAATGGGACACCGTTGCGGGTCTTCTGGCGCAGCGTCTCGTCGAACAAAATCACGCCCGAAATGAACTCCTCCGCGCCCGGGGTCAGGAAGAGCATCTCGCGGTAGTCGCGACGGGCCTCCTCGGTGCTCTCGATCCCGATCGACGAGAAGCGCTTGGCGATGGTCGGGAAGCTCTCGTCGGCCGCCAAGATTCCTTTGCCGGGGGCGACCAGGGCTTTTGCGATGCTCTCGAGGGTGTGTTCGGTCATGGTCACGCGCGCCTTTTGAGATCCAACGTCAGCTACGGGCCACTGTGGCCCGGGCGGAACGTCGCCGCCGCCCGCGGGGAAGTCAAGCAGGCGTCCGCCCCCGCGCGCGGCGTATACTCGCCCGGTGGCGATGCGGCCGTCTTCGCAGCGCAGCGGTGTGATCGAGCTTCGCGGCGCTTTGCGTGAGCTGGTTGGATCGGGCCGGCTGTGGCGTCGTGTGAGCGCGATTGTCCTGGTGGTCGCGCTCACACCCGCGGGGGTGCTCGCTGCTCCGCCGCCCGACGAGACCACCCCTGAGCCGGATCGGACCGCGGTCTCCGAGTCGACCAGCCCCTCGCCGGCGGAGACGGGCGCGCTCGAGCTCGACAGCACCGCTGTCGGAGCCGAGGTGATCGCCATCGACTCGGAGGGGCGAGAACGATCCCTCGGTCCCCTACCCTTGCGCGCCGATTTGCCCGCGGGCAGGTGGCGGCTCGAGGTAGACGCGCCCGGCTATCGGCCTTGGCAGACGGACGTCGAGATCGAGCCAGGCGCCACCTCGCGCCTGCAGGTCGAGCCCGAGCTGATCGACACCGCGCTGCTGATCGTCGAGGTCGCGTCGCCCGAGACCAGCGGGGCGGAGCTGCGGCTCGACGGCGAGACGCTGTGCACCCTGCCCTGTCGCCGCACGATCGACCCTGGGGATCACCAGGCCGAGATCCGCAAGCGACGGATGAAGCCGCTCGCGTTCCCGCTCGAGGCCAAGCAAGCCGACGTGATCGAGCTCGAGGTCCGGCTCGAGCGAGCGACCAGCCGAGCGCCCGCGATCATCACGGGCGCGGTCGCGCTCGGCACCCTCACGACCGCGATCGTGCTCACGGTTCGCGCGGATCGGATCCGCCGCTCGCTCGCCGACGATCTCGAGCAGCTCCATCAATACGACGGCTCCGATCGCCGGATCGACGCCGGCCGGCGCAACGCGGTGGTCGCCAGCGGTCTTTATGGCGTCACCGCGGTCGCATTCGGGCTCACGCTCTTTTACCTGCTCCGCCAAGCCGGTCAGCCCTCGCGGATCGAGAAGACCCGTCGCAACCTCGCCTTCGAAGTCGCGCCCGCGCTCGGGCCCACGCAGGTGGGCGTGTTCGGGCAGCTGCGCTTTTAGCCCTCACCATGGCCCGCATCGCCTCGCTCGCCCTGCTCGTCTCGCTCTCGGCTTGCCTGCCGCAGAGCTTCGACGCGCTCGAACAGGCGGCCCCGGTCCGCACGATCGGGATCCGCTTCCCCGACGATCCCGAGGCCCGCATCACGATCGCGCTGAGCGTCGACGCCGACGACGAGGGCCGCGGGCGCGTGCTGTTCAGCGACGGCGAGGATCAGCTCGGCTGGTTACGCCTCGACGAGGCCGGCGGGATTGAGCAGCGCTTCGTGTTGCCCTTCGAGTGGCCGACGCTGACCGAGAGCGACGCGCCGAAGCTCGACGCGCTCGCGCTGGTGCCCGATCGCAACATCCCCGAGGGCCTCGTGCGGCTCGCGGCCGACCCGGTCGCCGGGCTGCCTGCTCGCGTGGTCCGCTTCCGCGTGCCCGACTTCTCGCGGCTCCCGGCCGACCCGGTGAGCGTGCCCGAGTGGGTCGCGGCCGAGCACCCGATGGTCGCGACGCTGAGCGGCCCGCTCGCGGCGGTCCAGCTCGACGCGAGCCAACCCGAGCTGCTCTCGGTCGCCGCCGACGGCTCGCTGATCGTCTGGCCCGAGCTGGGCACGCAGCTCGCCGAGGTCGCGGCCGCGCGCGAGGGCTTGCTCGCCGAAGATCCCGACGCGTTCGCGGGCGAGCTGGCGCCGCAAGGTTACGGCCTGACCCGCTGCGCCAAGCTCGGTGGCGAGGCCACGCGAGCGATCGCGGGTGGATCGTTGCTCGCGGGCGGGCGCGAGGCCGCCGTGGTCCTGCGCGACGACACCCTCCACTTCATCGCCGCCTTCGATCCTCCGCAGTCGAGCCTGGTCGGCACTGCCGACTACGACTGCGAGGCCGGCACGCTCACGCTGCCCGAACCAGCGGAGACCTTGCTGATCGTCGACCTCGAGCGCGACGGCGACGACGATCTGCTGGTCGGCGCGCCAGCGGGTGAGCGGGTCTACGTGTGGCTCGGCGACGACGCGGGGCTCGCGAGCGCACCGAGCTTCGAGCTCGCGCCCGAGCTCGCCCGCGCCGGTGGGTTCGGCAGCAGCATCGCGCGGGTCGATCTCGGCGGAGATGTCGGTCCGGTGCTGGTCGTCGGCGCTCCGCTGACGCCCGTCGGCGACGCGATCCAGGTCGGCCGCGTGCACGTGTTCGATCTCGACGGCGCGCCGCTGACCGAGTTCTCCGATCTCGAGCCGCGCTCCGACAGCCGCCACGGGCTAGGCGTGCACGGGCTGGGGCTGCCCGGCCGGGACGAGCTGATCGTCAGCGGCACGACCGAGCTGCGCATCCACTGGCAGCTCTTTCACGGCGATCCTAGGCCCGAGTAGGTAACCGCCCCGCTCCGCCACCGTTGGACCACCAGACATGCGCGAGACCTCGTTCGAAGCCAACCGCATGGAGGATCGCCGACGCTTCCTCCGCCTCGCGGGGATCGGCAGCGTGATCGGAGCATTGGGAGCTTGGTGGATGCTCGCCGACGACGAGGCCACCAAGGCCGCTCGCAACGAGCGGCTGCCCGATGGCCGCGCCCGCCTCCCGCCTGGGCAGCGGCTCTTGCAGAAGCTCAAGCCGATGGGTGGGCAGCAGGGCAGCCCGAGCAAGTCGACCTTCTCCTTGCGCGTGCACGGGGCCGTCGAGCAGCCCTTCGAGCTCGACTTCGAGGGGTTGCTCGCGCTGCCGCAGACCCAGCTCGCGCTCGACGTTCACTGCGTGACCGGTTGGTCGGTGCTCAGCGCGAGCTGGGCGGGCGTGCGGATCTCCGACTTGGCCGCGCGAGCCAAGCCGCTCACGACCGCGCGCCACGTGATCTTCGAGGCGGCGCATGGCTACACCGCCAACGTGCTGCTGGAAGAAGCCCTCGCCCCGACCTCGCTGGTCGCTCACCGCTACGATGACCAACCGCTCGCGCCCCGTCACGGAGCGCCGGTGCGCGGCGTGGTCCCGCAGCTCTACTTTTGGAAGAGCGCGAAGTGGCTGACCGGCATCCGCTTCGCCGAGCGCGACGAGCCCGGTTACTGGGAGGTCCGCGGTTATCACAACCACGCCGACCCGTGGCTGGAGGAACGCTATGGCTAGCACGCGCAGCCCCGACGACGGGGCCACCACCAGCAAGAACGAGCCGGCCCGCGCCAAGCTTCGCTGGCGACCGGCGCTGCGCTCCTTGCATCGCGACGTCGGCTACCTCGCCGTCGGCCTGACCTTCGTCTACGCGCTCTCGGGCCTCGCGGTGAACCACATCGAGGACTGGGATCCCAACTTCGAGCAGCTCGAGCGGACGGTCGCGCTCGACGAGCCGCTGCCGGACGATCAGGACGCCGCGGTCGCCTTGGTGCTGGGAAAGCTGGACATCGACGAGCAGCCGATCGACGTGTTCCTCTACGAGCAGGAGCTCGAGATTCAGCTCGAGCACGGCTCGATCTACGTCGACGGCAACGCCGGTACGATCCTCGAGCGCGGACAGGAGCCGCGCCCCTTCCTGCGCGTCGCCAACTGGCTGCACCTCAACCGCGGGAAGCAGGCGTGGACGCTCGTCGCCGACGGCTACGCGGTGTTCCTGCTCTTCTTGGCGACCTCGGGCATGTTCATGCTGCCCGGCAAGAAGGGGCTGATCGGCCGCGGCTGGATCCTCGTGCTGCTCGGCGCCGCGGTACCGATCTTCTACGTGGCGCTGTCGGGCGGACCCTGAACGACGGGCCCGCGCCCGATTAGCGCCGCTCGTAGCTCAGCGAGTAGGTGACCGGCACCGGCAGGTGGCTCGAGCTGATCTCGACGCTGAGCGTCAGCCGCTTGCCATCGCTCGACAGCTTGTAGCGGTTGACTCGCATGCCGCCGTCGCCCTTGATCGTCTGCACGAGCTTGCTGCTGCGCAGCACGTGGGTGACCTTGACCTTGTCGCCGTCCTTGGACTTGCCCCGGATCGCGGCGCCGTCGAGCGAGGCCGAGTAGCTCTCGCCGCCTTGCGAGATGCTCACCGACTCACCGTCGAGCCCGATCTCGATGACCGGCGCGATCTGGTTGGTCTCGTTGAGGCGCTTGGTCCCGATGCCGCGCAGCACCGGGCTGACGGCCTCCATCGAGGTGGCGATCGCGGCGTCGATGGCCTCGCGGTCGCGGTCACCTCCGACGTGGCGCCATTCACCCGCGAAGGATCCGGCCTCTTTTAGGGTCTCCGCCGAGACCGAGCCCTCGGTGGGACCCTCAGCAAGTTCCCTGGCTTCGCTGGCACGGACCTCCGACACCACGATCAGAGCCATCGCCAAGCCGAAAAACGAAGTTAGTGACAGGGCGCACAATATCTTGTGAGAACTCACGGCACCAATTTACACAACCGGTCGGCCCAGTCTAGCCCGGCTGTGAATTCCCATGCACGTGTCGATTTTCGCGCCCTTCTAGGGGACACATGTCATGAGCGCCAATGACGCGGCACGGAGCGGCGCGCTCGGCTCGTCAGCCGGAAGCGATCGCGCTCAGGTCCGCGACACGGACGATCGCTCGTGCCGCTCGATGGCCGAGCTCCCGTACACGGGAGCGCTCGCCGTCGCACCGGTC
The DNA here is from genome assembly GCA_965649595.1 of uncultured Myxococcales bacterium. Lineage (GTDB taxonomy): Bacteria > Myxococcota_A > Polyangia > Nannocystales > Nannocystaceae > Plesiocystis. The sequence continues at coordinate 5,261 of CBFGLP010000737.1, forward strand.
TGCAGCACTCGCGTCGACGACCCGCTCCCGAGCGCGGGCTCGCGGGGGATCACCAACGCGCCGATCAAGTACACGAGCAGCCCGGGGCCGAAGAAGAACAGCGCCACGAAGGCGATGCGAACGAGGGTTGGGTCGAGGCCCCAGCGTTGGGCGATTCCGCCACATACGCCGAGCAACATGCGTTCACGGTTCGATCGGTACAGGCGCTCGGTCATCGTCGATTCGGCTCCGGTGGGTCGTCGACCATCGCGGCGACGATGCATTCCCGCATGAGGAGCACGAATCCGTGCGCGCTCGCACGCTCGTGCCGAGCGGCTTCGACGGGTCCAGACGAGAGCGCCGGGCGGGGCATCTACAATGCGGCGACCATGTCGCGTCGCTCTCCCCTGCTCCTGCCGCTCTCGCTCTCGAGCGCCCTGCTCTGTGTGGGCGCCTGCAAGAACCCCTCGACGAAGATCGACCTGCAAGAGATCGAGAATGGCGAGCGCGCCGAGGACGGCCGGACCGGCGAGCCGGCCACGCGCCTCGATCCCTTGCCGGTCGAGCGGCCCACCGATCTGCTGCCCGCGGAGGTCTCGGTGCTGCTCGAGGTCACTGATCCAGGCGTGGTGCTGCCGCTCTTCGACGGTCTGCAGCAGGAGCCCGAGCTCGACACGGCCCTGCGCGAGGCCAGCGACATGCTCGGCGGCAACCCGCTGAAGGCCGAGGACTGGGCCAAGCTCGGCCTCGACGTGCACCGCCCCGCCGGCATCGCGCTGCTCGATCCACGCAGCCTCTCGATCGCCGCGTGGTTCAGCCTGACGGACGAGCAGACCTTCACCACCGCGATGCTGCGGATCGCCGAGCAGACCGGCGGGGCGCAGGAGCTCTCGCGCTCCGAGATGGGTGACGCCCACCTCTACCGGTTCGGCCGCAGCTTCCACGCGATCGTGCGCGCGAACACGGTGATGTTCGTGTTCGTCGAGCAGCCCGATCAAGCCCCGCGCGACTACCCGGCCACGATCGCGACCATCGATCCGCGTGACGGCCTCGCCCGCAGCCAGGGCTTCGGCTGGGCGCGCGAGCAGACGCGGGCCGGCGACGACGGGATCTTCTTCGTCGCCCCCAACCCGCTCGTGCAGGCGTTCGAGCAGGAGCAACGCAACGACTACGGGGTCACGTGGGCCGAGGACCAGCTCGCCGAGGCCCGCCGGACCGGCGCCGACGCGCAGACGATCCGCGATCTCGAGCAACGGCTCGCGCAAGAGCAGGAGTGGGCGCGCGAGCGCGAGCGCGAGGACAAGGCCGCGCTCGAAGCCGTGCGCGAGCTGGTCGGGCCGATGCGAGCGTTCGCGATCACCGCCGACGTCGATCGGACCAAGATCGATGCGCGCGCTCGCTTGCTGATGCCCGATGGCGGGTTGCTGCGCGACCTGTTCGTGCCGCTGCAGAGCCAGACGCCGCTGCTCAGCGCGCTCGACGAGCCGCCGCTCTTCATCCTCGACGGCCAGGTCGACCCGCAGAAGTTCCTGCGCTTGGTCGACCTGCTGGCCCGGACCGACGACGAGACGCTCGAGAAGCTCGACCAGGAGGCGGCCTCGATGCTCGGGTTCAGCTTCATGTCGACGGTCGTACCGCTGTTCGACGGCCGGGCTGGGTTTGCGATCACGCAGATCCGCGAGCCCGACCCCAAGAAGCTCGACAAGACCCACGAGGTCCTCGGCATGGCCGCGCACGCGGGCCTGAAGGACCCCGAGGGCACCCGCAAGCTGCTCGATGACCTCGCCCGCAACCCGCTGCTCAAGGGCGCGATCAAAAAGGCCAAGAAGGGCGGCTGGGAGATCGCGGTGCCCGAGTGGAAGACCGTGCACCTCGACGTCGTCGACACCCGCCTGATCGCGACCAGTGATCGCGCGTTGATCGGCCGGGTCCGCGACGCCAAGCCCGGCAAGCAGGCAGCCACGCTGACCGGCGATCACCTCGCGGTCGGCAAGGTCCCGACTCCAGCCCTGCGGATGTACCAGCGCTGGCCGATGGTCTTGCTGCTCGATCCGCCCTCGTTCTGGGCCCAGAGCGTCGACAACTTCCTCTACGACTACGAGGCTCACCCGAGCCTCGATCGCGAGCAGGCCGCCAAGGTGCCGAAGGGCAAGACGACCAAGGCCAAGCTCGCGGAGCTCGACAAGCTGATCAAGGAGCTCGACGCGTTCAACCGACGCCGAGCCGAGCGCGAGTTCAAGCAGCAGTACTCGATCCTGCAAGAGCTCGGCGACGTCGGCATGCAGCTCGAGGTCGTCGGCGACGGCTTGACGATCCACGGCCGCTGGCAGCTCGGCGGCAAGCGCAGCTTGGTCGAGCTGTTCGTGCTGGGCCTCATGGTGAGGAGCCCGGACGACGACTGGACCGAGTACGAGCGCCTGAGCACGCGGGCGTGGGAGCTGGCCGCCGAGATCCGCACGCTCCGCACCGAGGAGCTCAACGCGTTCGCGGCCAAGCAGCCAGCCCAGTAATCACTCGCTGCTCATTCGCGCTCGAGCAGCGCGATCGACTCGACGTGGGCGGTGTGGGGGAACATGTCGATGATCCCCGCCGCCCGCAGTCGATAGCCGTGCTTGCGGACGAGGATCGCCGCGTCGCGGGCGAGGGTCTGAGGGCTGCACGCGACGTACACGACCCGCGGGGCGGCGATCCGGTCGAAGCGCTCGACGACCGCCTCGGCGCCGGAGCGAGGCGGATCGAGCAGCACGCGGTCGAAGCCGGGCCCACCCTCGCCTAGCTCGGCCAGCCGCTCGACCTGCGTGAACTCGCCGTAGAGATCGCAGACCTCGAAGCGGACCTGGTCGAGGCCGTTGTGGGCAGCGTTGGCTCGCGCCCGCGCGACGAGGCCCGCGTCACCTTCGAGGCCGATCACGCTCGCGCCACGCCGAGCGAGCGGCAGGCTGAAGTTGCCGACCCCACAGAAGAGATCGAGCACGCGGTGGCCGGGCTGCACGTCGAGCAGCTCGAGCGCGCGATCGATCATCGCGCGGTTGATCGGGCCGTTGACCTGCACGAAGTCGGTCGCACGAAAGCCGAGCTCGAGCGCGTGGGCGGGCAAGCGATAGTGAAGCAGCGGCGCGTCGGCCAGCGCTCGCAGCTCGCCGGACTCGGGGACCAGCTCGACGAGGCTGTCGAGCCCACCGGGCTGCAAGAACACGCGGACCGAGCGGGCACGGGCGAACTCGCGAAAGCGCTCGAGGTCGGCGGCGCCCGGCGGATCGAGCACGCGAAACACCAGCGCGGTCGCGTCGTCGGCCATGCTCAGCTCGATCTGCGGCACGCGCTGGACCAGCTCGAGCGACGCGATTAAGTCGGCGAGCGCGGGGATCAGCTCGCCGCCGGGTGGGGCTAGGACCTCGCAGCCGCGCAGGTCGGCGATGAACCGGTGGTCCTTCTCGCGAAACCCGACCACGACCTTGTCCTTGCCCGGCACCCACTTGGCCGCCAGCCGAGCGCGACGCCGATAGGCCCACGGCTCACCACATAGCGGCTCGAGCACGGTCTCGGGCGTCAAGCCATGCGCCTCGAAGTCCGCGAGCAGCACGCCCTGCTTGTGGGCGCGCTGAGCCTCGGGATCCATGTGCATCAACGAGCAGCCGCCGCACACCCCGTAGTGGACGCAACGAGCCTCGACCCGCGCAGGCGCCGGCTCGAGCACCTCGACCACGCGGGCGCGATCGACTTGGCCCTCGCGCGTCAGCCGAAGAAACACGATCGACTCGCCCGCCAGAGCGCCCTCGACCCGAGCCTCGCGGCGGCCCGGCCGATCGGTCGGGGCGGCGACGATGCCTCGACCTTCGCGATCGAGGGCTAGGGTCCGCCCAGGTTCGGGCTGCCAGGACTTGCGACGGCGGCGGTGCATGGGCGCGCAGGTCTACCCCGCGATTCCATGCACCGCCAAGTCGGGCACCGGTCGGCCGATCACAGCTCGTCGAAGTCGTCGCCGGTCGGCTTGGGCTTCGAATCGGTCGGTTTGGTCGGCTTTTGGGTCCGAGGTCGGCTGCGCTTGCGCGCCTGCTTGGCCTCTTCCTCGGCCTTCGCCTTGGCCGCCGCCGCTTCGGCTTCGGCCTTCGCCTTGGCTTCGGCCTCCGCCTTGGCCTTGGCTTCCGCCTCGGCGGCGGGGTCGGGCGTCACGACCACGGGCTGCGGCGCGGGCGGCGAGGAGGCCTCGGGCTCGACCTCGGCGGGAGCCTGCGAGGCGGCCGGCTCTGCCGTCGCCGGTGCATCGTCACCATCGTTCTGGTTATTTTGGGCGAACACCACGATCGCCGCGATCGCGACCGCCGAGATCGCAGCGGCCAGGATGGCGACGATCTTGACGGTGTTGTTGTTGCCCTGCGCCGGCGAGGCGTTGCGGGCTCGGGCTACGGCCGCAGCCTCGGCCGCCAGCTCCTCGGTCGAAGCGACACGAACCTGGGGCTGCTCGGGGGGGAGCTCGGGAATCAGCGACGTCGACGTATCGGCCGCCGGCGTCATCGCCAACTCGTCGACGAGCTGGCCGAGCAAATCATCGAACTCGGACTCTTCTTTCTTGTTGGCAAGCGATCGCATGGCTCTATCCCAAAACGGTAAGGGTCACTTCTCGATCTACCGTGCTTCCAAGAAATGTCGAATCGATGGAGCCATGACAAATACGTCGCCCAGCGATGACACAACGTCGTCATCGGCCACTCGAGTTGCAGCTGACGAACAACTACGATTCCTCGCGCTCGATCAGGAATCCGCCCTATCGAGCGCCCGCAACCACGCTCGTACGCGGCGGTGGTCGTTGGGCAGATCGAGCATCGCCGCCATCGACTCGGCCCGGCACGCATGCTCTCGCGCGCGCGTCGTCGAGCCACGCTCGGCAGCCTCGCGTGCCTGCTCGAAGGCGAGGCGCGGCCCCGCCAGACGCGAGCCCCGAGCGAGCCGTCGCAGCGCCGCTCGTGCACCCGCGCGTGCGTGCACGAGCGAGTGATCGTGTGGCTCGGCGAGCTCGGCGAGCACGTCGAGCGCGATGCCCAGACCGATCAACGCCTGGGGTGAAGCGCCGTCGAGACGAGCCAACCCTTGCTCGAAGTGGTTGACCATGCCGCACGCGCGCAAGACATGAGCGCGTGCGAGCGCACGACGCTCGGCATGCAGCGCTCGCCGAGCCAACGCGGCCTCGGCGAGCAGGCGATCGGCGGGGTTGCCCGCGAGTCGGGCCAGCAATGCGAGCGCTTCGGCGTCGTCCGGCTCGGACGGCGGAAGCCCTTCGGCGCGAGCGGGCCGAGCAAGTCCGCGATCCATCGCGATGCCGAGCGCTGCGGCGCGGCAGACGAGCTCGATTGGGACGTCAGCGAGCCGCTCGGCGTCGACGCGCAGCGCCGCGAGCTCGTCCTCGGCCACGCCCTCGCGGCCGCACAACCACGCGCCGAGCCCGAGCAGCGCGCGGCAACGAAGCTCGCGCGGCCGCTGCTCGAGCGTCACCAGCAAGCCGACCGCCGCCTGCAGGCGCTCGCGCCCCAGCTCCCAGCACCCACGAGTCCACGCGTGAACGCCCGCGAAGTGCAGCACGTGGGCGCGCTCGAGCTGACTGATCGGCCGGCTCGCGCGCTCGAGCTGCTCGTCGAGCGTGCGATCGGCGAGCCGGTGAAGGCCCAGCTGATCGAGCGTGCGGATCAACGTGTGCTCGGCCGCGATTAGCTCGAGTGAGCCCGGCCCGACCTCGGCCGCCAGGAGCCGAGCCCGAGCGGCCGAGGCGAGCGCGCGAGCGAGCTCGCCTCGGCTCGCGCTGCGCTCGGCGATCTCGCGCTCGAGCATCGCCTCGAACAAGCGCGCC
>CBFGLP010000738.1:0-8468 GCA_965649595.1 uncultured Myxococcales bacterium
CCGATTGAGGTGGGTCCTTCGAGCGGGCGTTTGTCGATGGGCCGGGGGGATTCAATCACTGCGCGACCGGCTCGAGCATCTCGAGCGAGCCTTGGTCGACATCGAGCCGCGCTCGCACGCCGAACCCGAGCGCGGCGTTTCGCTCGACCTCGTGCCCGAAGGGGAACCCCACGATCATCGGCACCCCCAGCCGCCCGAGCCGGTCCTCGAGCACCTCGATCGCCGACCAACCTTGGCTGCCGCCCTTGTCCGGCTCGACGCACGCGCGCAGCTGCCCGACCGCGACGCCGCGAACCCCACGCAGCGCGCCACTGCTCAGCAGCTGCGTGAGGGCTCGATCGACCCGATAGGGCCGCTCACCGAACTCCTCGATCGCCAAGATCGCCCCCGCGAGCGAGGGCATGAAGGGCGTCCCGATCAGACCGCGTAGCACCTCGAGGTTGCCGACGATCAGGCGCCCTTCGACGCGTCCTCCGTGCAGGCAGAGCGCGCCGCTCTCTGCCACCAGCGGCTCGGGCAGCTCACCCGAGAGCAGGGTCCAAAGGCGCTGGCGATCCTCCTCGACCAGCTCGTCGAGCTGGCCGACCACCGGTCCGTGCACCGAGCACAGCCCCGCGCGAACCCACGCCCAGCACAGCAGCGCGGTCACGTCCGAGAACCCGACGACCAGCTTGGCTCGCTCACGCAGCGGCTCCGGATCCAGCCGCTCGAGCACGCGCGTGAGCCCGTATCCACCCCGCGCCGCCCAGACGACTCGCGCCTGCTCGTCCGAGAGCGCGGTCGCGAGCGTCTGCAGCCGCAACGCGTCATGACCCGCGAAGTAGCCCTCGCGCAGCTCGAGGTTGCTGGCCAGGGTTGGCGCGCCGTAGTGACGGCGTAGGTGCGCGACGCCGCTCTGCAAGCGCTCGAGCTCGACGGGACCCGAGGGCGCGACCACGTGCACGGACCCGTCCGCTCGCTCGTCCTCGCGCAGGGCTGGGGCGAAGCGAGGGGAGGCGAGCTGCTCGGGCATGCCGCGGAGGATAGCTCACAGGACGTCGACGTCGCCCCAGCCGAGCTGCCAGCTCTCCGGGTGCAGCACCAGCACGCCGTCGATCGACTCGTCGAGCACGCGCACGCCGAAGTAGATCTCCTGCGGGAACAGCTGCTCGGGTAGAGGCAGATAGGCCTGCTTCAAGAACGCCGTGCGATAGCGCGAGCCCGGAGCCGCGAGCGCGCTGACGAACGCACACCCACGCGAGCGGGCCTGCTCCTCGATCGCCCGTAGCAAGGTTGGCAGCGCCCGCGGGAGCTCGAGATCGACCAGCAGATCCATGACGAAGCAGACCAGGCCCTGATCGCGCTCGGCGAAGCGCAGCACGGTCCAGCCAGCCAGCTCGCCGCGGGTGTCGTGCACGGCCAGGCGCAGGTAGCTCGACTCGGGGCGCTCGTCGTAGCGCCAGCGCAGGAAGCTCGAGTCCCGCACGACCCACAGGCGATGCTGCCGATGGCAGCGCTCCCACAGGTCGTCGACTTGCTCGAGCTGATCGAAGCGCTCGAACTCGTCGACCGGCAAGCGCTCGATCAGCTGGCCGCCCGCCCGCGCCCGCAGGCGCTCGTCGAGATCGCCGAGCCAGGTCGGCGCGCGCGACAGCGCCTTGGATGCCTTGCTCAACCACGGGGTCAGCTCCGGTCGACCGAGCTTGCCCGCCACGTAGCTACCGACGTCGAGCGGCTTCACGTGGACCGGCACGGGCATGATCATTCGCCAGTGCAGCGCCTTCTCGTGGCCATGCGCCGAGTTGCCGTTGGGGAACCCATAGATGAACGCGAACCCGCGCTCGATCGCCGCGTCGTGGGCAGCCTGACCAGTCCTGGAGAACACCCCGCGGCCACCGAAGTCGGGGTGGGTCATGCCGTCGATCGCCACCGAGGCGATGCACTCGCGATCACAAAACCAGAACTTGCGGGGGATCGCGACGTAGTGGCCGATCAGCTGCTCACCGGCCCAGGCGAGCTTGATCGTGCAGGGGCCCTCGGGGTTGCGGGCGTACTCCCACGCCCAGTGGCGAGCGCTCTCCGTCGCGCCCATGGTCTTGCCGAACACGCGCTCGAACAAGCCGATGATCGCTTGCTCGTCGCCCTCCTCGTAGTCCCGGATCTCGAGCTCGGGGTCGGCCATGTGCACGAGATCCCATGCACGCGTGACCGCGTCAACCGAAGGCCGGCTCGGGGGCTCGACGAGCGGCGCGCTCTCGGGACGATGCGTGGGTCATCGACGCCAGGTTCGGGAGTGCGATCCTCGGGGGGAGTCGGATTGGGCACTCTCGTTTTTGGCAGCCCTTCGGCCCTTCAGCCCGAACGGGATTCAGCTGGTGGCGTGCTCGGACGGGGTGCCGACCAAGTCTCGCCGACAATCTGCGGCCCACTGCTCGAGCCGCGTCAGCGTACTTTGCAGCACCTCGTGGGACCGAGCGATTCGAGCCATGGCGGCCTCGAGCGCCTCGCGGGCTCGCCGGAGTCGCGTGCGACTCGTGGCGTCGGGGATCCCGAGCACCTCGGCGATCTCCACGGTGTTCAGCCCTTCCCAGTAGTAGAGCTCGAGCACGACCTGATAGTTGGCCGGCAGCGTTCGCAGCCCCTCGAGCAGCAGCCGCTGCTCCTCCGCACGAGCGATGATCGACGAGGGGGTGGTCGCAATCTCGGCGATCGAGACCTCGTCGAGGTCGACGTGCGGGCCCTTGCGGTAGGCCCCGCGCAGGTGCTTGCAGAACACCCGGTAGGCGATGCTCAACAAATACGCGCGAAAGCGGCTGGCGTCCTCGATGCGATCGCGACCTTCGACCAAGGTCATGAGCGTCTCTTGGATCAGGTCGGCGACCAGATCGGCGCCGACCTTGTTGCGAAAAAACCGGGCGAGAGTGTGGTAGTGGCGGACAAACAAGGCCTCGCCGGCCTTGCTGTCGCCACTGCGCCAAGCTTCGAGGAGCGCGGCGTCGCTGCCCGAGTCCGATCCTTGAGGCTTGGCGCTCATGAGCTCATGTTCGGTGATCCGCCGCGACCGCACGCGGTGGTTCCGAGCATGGTAGTCGAGCGCCTCCTACTCGACAACTGCTCTCAGGTCGGGCAACGCGTGCGCGGCTTGAATTTGACCGTGGTCGTGGGGCCCTCGAAGGGGTGCACGTGCTCCCCGTCCAGGGTCGCTTGCGTTGCGGTGACCGGCACGTTGACGTCGAAGTCGACCGTCGCGAAGTCGGGGTTGGAGAAGGTTATGCTGGCCGTTGCGACCATCGGTGTCGGGCCGGTCGTGGGCGGATTGGGCGTGAACGTGATGGTCCCGATCGTGTAGCCGCTCGGCGCGACGAAGCCGACCGTAATCTGGGAGTGCAGCTCGAAGCTCAGATCCTGAGGGTCCACGGGGGTGCTGCCGTCGACCGTGATGGAGTAGCTCGTTTGTTGGCAGGTCATTGCTCTCTCACTCTCGTGCTCGGGGTGATCATTCGCCAGCGAGGCGGCGTTCGTCGAGGCTCGCACCGACGCTGTCGAGCAAGATGGCCAGCGTCACCTCACCGTTGGCGATCGCTCGGGCCTGCTCACGAGCGCGATCTAGCGCCGCGGCCCCCCTGGGGTCGCCGGGATCGAGCCGATGGTGCAGCAGGCCGGTAAAGAGCTCGAGCTCGAGCGGCTCGAACCCCGTGAGCGTCGAGCGGTCGAGCTCGGCCAGTCGAGCCTGCGCGCTGGCGAGCTTGGCTGTCGCGAGATCGACGGCGACGAGCCCGAAGCGAGCGTCGACGCTCTGCTCGGGGCCAGCCTCGCTCGTGATGACCGCTAGGCCCGCCTCGAGCTCGCCGCGAGCCTCGTCGACTCGACCAGCCGCGAGCAATGCCCAACCGAGCGCCACGCGAAAGTAGGCAGTGTAGAGATCGTCGGCCCCGTGCGCCTCGGTGTAACCAGCCACCGCTTGGCGGTAAGCGGAGATCGCCAGCTCGGTCTCGCCCATGAAGTAGTAGCTCGCGGCTGCGGTCACCGCCGCCTCGGCGTGATCGGCAGGGCCGGCGAGCGGTGCCATCTCGAACGTCCGCGCGGCCGCGAGCGCCAGCTCGAGCGCGGCTTCGTTGCGGCCTTCGAGCTGCGCGAACTGAGCGAGCGCGAGCTGGGCACGGCCGGTATCGAGCGGATCGATCGAAGGCGCCTCGGCCCAGATGTTCACGGCTTGCTCGAGCATGCGTCGCGCGAGCGGCTCGCGTTCGGCCTCGAGCGCCGCCTGTCCGAGGTCGTAGGCCGCTGCGGCGACCTCGGGATGCCGGGCGCCGTAGACTTGACGGCTCAGCTCGAGCGACTGCTCGAACAGCTCGAGCGCTCGCTGATCGTCACCGCGGCCGAGCAGCGCGAGGCCGAGGGCCGAGCTCGCGTGTGCGGCGTGGAGCGTGTCGTCTTGGTCCACGAGCACGGCGAGCGCAGCTTCGAGCTGCGCGACTGCTGCGTTCGAATCGCCGTCGAGCAGCAGCAAGTTGCCGCGGACGAAGTCGAGCCGTGCTGCCGTCAGTGGCTCGATACCGATCCGGGCTGCCGCCGCGTCGGCCCGCCGCAGCCAACGACGGCCGCGCTCGAGATCGCGGTGCTCGGTCGCCGCGCTCATGGCCATGAAGCGCCAAGCGTCGGCGAGCAAGCGATCGTGGCGGGCCGCTTCGGCTAGGTCGGCCGCCTGCTCGAGCAGCTCGAAGCCCGCGTCGGGCCGGCTGGTCAACAGCGCCCGGCCACGCAAGTAGAGCAGCTCGGCTCGCAGCGGCGCGTGCTCGAGCGCTTCGACGCGGCTCACGAACGACTCGCTCTCGCGCAGGACCGTGTCGGCGTGGCCGGTCGACAGCTCGGCCTCGAGCCGGTCGAGCTCGCCGCGGACCAGCTCGACCTCGGCGGCGATCGACTCGGGCGGCTCGGGTGGTCCTCCCTGCTTGGCCTCGCTCGCGCAGCGGCGCGGGTCGGGCAGCTCTTGGACCGACTGCGGGGCCGCACGAAGGGTCTCGGCGTCGCCGACGAGCAGCAGCTCGACCAAGGCTCGAGTCGATCGGCGTTGGGCCTCGAGGCAGGCACCGAGGCGATCGAGGACCACCGGATCACCGCCGCTACGCTCGCGGCACAGCTCTCGTCGACTGGCGAGCCAGCGCTCTCGCCAGCGATCGAGGCCAGCGACGACCGGGACTTCGGCGTCGGCCCACCACGCCGAGCCCGGCTCCGCGGCGAGCGTGGCGAACAGCTCGGTCAGGCGCGCGCGCTGGTCTGCACCCCATGTCTGCTCGAGCTCGGGCTCGAGCGCGCTGCACTCGTCGACGGCTTCGCTAGCGCTCCACCATCCGACCGCGGCGGCGCTCATGGTCCCGACAGCGATCGCAACCAAGCCCGAGCCGAGCAACCAGACTCGACGACGCCGGGCTTGCAGTCGCGCGTCGATGGCCGCGAGCAGCTCGTCGAGGCTGGTCCAGCGCGCGTCGGGATCGCTGGCGAGCCCGCGCCGAAGCAGCGGCCAGATCCAGCCCGGGACCTCGCCGCCGCTCGGCGGTGGCGAAGGTCGCCAGTCGACCCGACCCGCAATCGCATCGTCGAGCTCGTGCCGAAGGAAGGGACGACGGCCCCACAGGCCCTCGTAGAGAGACACGCAAAACGCGAACTGATCCGCGCGCGAGTCACCGTGGCCACGGAACTGCTCGGGCGGCATGTAGGCCGGCGTGCCCGCGACCTCCCCGGTTCGGCTGAGCGACGTCGTGCGCTCGGGCGCATCGCCGAGCGTGAGCTCGGACGAGGAGCTCGACGGCTCGAGGTCCTGCTCGATCGCCGCGAGCCCGAAGTCGACCACGGCGACCCGTCCATCCTCGCCGCGCAGCACGTTGTCGGGCTTGAAGTCACGGTGGACGAGCCCGGCCGAGTGCGCCGCGAGCAGGCCCCGTCCGGCATCGACGTAGGCCGCGAGGACCTCTCGCCAGCTCGGCTGGTGCTCGCGGATCCACTCTCGCAGGCTCTGACCTCGGATGTACTCCATGGCCAGGTAGACACGCCCCCGATACTCGCCGACGTCGTAGACATGGACGACGTTGGGGTGGGCGAGGCGAGCGAGCGCCCGCGCTTCGAGGCGCAGGCGCTCGGCGTGGCGCCGGCTAGCGAGCTCCGGATGCACGAACTTGATCGCAACCGAGCGATCGAGCTGCTCGTCGACGGCGAGCTGCACCTCACCCATGGCCCCGGCGCCGAGCCGCCGCAAGATCCGATAGCGACCGATGCGGAGCGCCGCGTTGGGCGAGAACATCCGCGCTCGGATCTGCTCGAACAGCCGCTGGTCCTCGATGTCACCGAACAGCCCCGGTCCGACCGGCGTGCGCTCGCCCGACAACTCCGTGCTGCCCAGTGGCCGTGTCGGCTCCTCGACGGGGGAGGCTTCGCTCTCGCGCTTCATGGCCCTCGCCGAGATCTCCGTCGGGTGCTGCTCTACCATGAGTCCGAACCGGATTGGATGAAGCCTCGCCGAGCGGAATGGCGCCTCGGCACTGCCGGCCTCGGCAGCTCGTAGGCTGAGTCGAGGCGGACGGTTGCTCCGACTCATCGATGTCCGCGAGGGCTGGCTGAGCGTCCTCACGGGTAGGCGAGCGTTCAATTTGGATCGCTCACTGGGCAGTCGCCCACACATCCATCGTCCAGCAACCCGACCCGGCGGTGTGGTAGCCTGGCATCCGCCCGACGCCGTGCTGTTGCTTCGCCTCATCCGGATCGCCCGCCGCATTCGCAACCGTCGTGCCATCGGCTTCACGATCGTCGCAGCCCTGCTGGCCACGGCGATCTTCGGCAACGCGGCGACCTTCTATCTATTCGAGTGCCAGGCCAATCCCACGATCGGCTGGGGTGACGCGCTGTGGTTCAGCGCGGTTTCGATCACCACGCTCGGCTACGGCGATCTGATCGCCACGACCACCGGCGCACGGATCGGCACCGTCATATTCATCATGTTGGTCGGGTTGTCGAGCTTCAGCCTGTTCTTCGGAATGGCGCTCGACAGCGTGTCTTCAGCGATCGCCAGGGCCCAAAAAGGGCTCGGTCGAGCCATGGTCAAGGATCACATCATCATCGTCCACTTCCCCAGCGAGCAGCGCGTCCGCCAGATCATCGACGAGATCCGTGCCGATCCCGAGCACGGTGATTGCGAGATCGTCATCGTCTCGGCGGGGATCGACGAGTTGCCCTTCGCGGCCAAGGACGTGGTGTTCGTGCGCGGATCGTCGCACGACGCCGAGACCTACCGACGGGCGCGGGCGACCGACTGCCGCTTGGCGATCGTGCTCAGCCCCGATTACGCCGACCGCCACAGCGACGCGATCGTCGCCGCCGCCGTCAGCGTGCTGGATCGGGCCAACCACGACATCCATATCGTCGCCGAGTGTATCGACGAAAAGCACCGCCCGCTGTTCGACTCGTGCAATTGTGACGCAGTCGTGCTCGGCATGAGCATCGCCGGCAACTTGTTGGTCCAGGAGGTCCACGACCCCGGCATCGCTCAGGTCGTCGAGGCGATGGCCAGCAACCGCAAGGGCACGACGCTGTTCAGCATCGAGGTCCGCGACGCCGGCATATCTTACAACACCATGGCCAAGGCCCTGCTCGATCACGGCGTCAACGTGATCGCGATCAACCGTGGCCCCGAGTGCATCACGACGCTCAAGGGCGTGGACTCCAAATCCGGCGATCGTCTCGTCTACGCGGCCGCGCGCAAGACCGAGTGGCCAGACTTGCGCGCGCTAACGAGTGTGTGAGCGCGGGCGCGGAGCACCACGCGCCAGGAGCTGGCCACCATCAGCGCGCCGTCGGGCCCGAGGATCGATTGCCTGCTAGCGCGAGACGATCAGAGGTACAACGAACCATGCATCATGGCACCCACACATCACCCGAATATCCTCCTTCATGCCCGATATCTTCGAGACGCTGTGGGACGCCGACGAGGACCGCCTCCGGGTCAGCGCCCGCGCGCGTGATGGAAAATGGATCGAGCCAGACGCCGAGATCTTGCTCGATACCCAGGTCGCGGCGAGCGGCCGACGTAACGTCGATCTGGCCAAGCATCGACTCTTCCATAGGGTCGATGAACGGCGGTTTGCCGCTCCTGTCTACCATACGTTCATTCGCTTGCTCGATAATTATGTGGTCAACACTCGCCACGAAGAGCTCGAGACGCCCGACGAATACGAGGAGGTCGGCGCGTTCCTCGACGCGGTCATGCAGACGAAGGTCGCGGAGGTCGGCCTCGCCTATATCAACGATGCGCTCGGCCAGAACCTCTCGCCAATGGCGTTTCGGGCGGCGCTGCGACGAATCTGGTTCGAGCTCTACACCAATCATTATGGTGGACGCACGACTCGATGGGCGTCGGGGTTCGAGCACGTGTTCGTCGGTGAGGGCAAGTACGACCCCCACCCGGGCCGATACGAGCGCTTCGGTGAGGTCGGCGGCTA
>CBFGLP010000739.1:0-10715 GCA_965649595.1 uncultured Myxococcales bacterium
CTCGCGGGTCGCCCCGCCCTCGCGCCCGAGCTCGTCGACCGGGATCAGGAACACGTTCTCGGGCTTGAGATCGCGGTGAATGATCCCACCCTGGTGGGCCGCCGCGAGCCCGCGCGCGACCTGGACGACGATGTCGAGCGCGCGGCCTGGATCGAGCTTGCCGGCGCGCTCGATCTCCCGCGCGAGGCTGTGCCCGTCGAGGTACTCCATCACGTAGTAGGGGCTGCCGTCCGGCGTGGTCCCGTAGTCGCTGATGTCGACGACGTTGGGGTGCTTGATGCTCGACGCGACTCGAGCCTCCTGCATGAAGCGCTCGGCGACGTCGGCTTGCTGCGCGAAGCGTCGCTTGAGCAGCTTGACCGCGACCCGCTTGCCGATCAGCACGTGCGTGGCTCGATAGACGAGGCCCATGCCGCCAGCCCCGATTCGTTCGTCGATCCGATAGCGATCGCCGAGCACTCGACCGAGCAGGTCTTCCTCGGGCTCGGTCGGCTCGGGTGCCGCGCGATCGGGCTCGCTCGGCGGCGGCAGCACCAGCTCGACCGGCTGCCAGCGCGGCGGCGACCAGCCAGGCTCTTCGACGGGGCTTCGTGCGGCAGCCGTCGCGCTGGCCCAAGCGCTGCCCGACTGTGAGGCCAGGGCGACGCCGGGGACGTCGGGGCCAACTCGAACTGGATCGGTCGCCACGGTGCGGGCCGGCTGCCAGCGGAGCAGACCGGACCCCTCCCCTGCCTGTGGTTTGCGAGCCGCGCCCTCGCCCGCGCTCGGATCGACTTCGCGTGCGAGCGCCTCGGCCACGGTCGAGCCGTGAGGCGCATCGATCGGTGCCTCGCGAACGTCGACGAGCCGGGCTCCATCCATCGGGCAGAACCCGGCCTCGCCTGCGTAACGAGCCCCGCACTGCGGGCACTCTCGCATTCGCGCCCAGCCTAGTCGGGCCGCTCGGAAGGGTCAACGAAGCCCGCAGGTCGAGGGATGCCCGTTCGGACCGCGTTGGCGCATCGGACAGGGGCGCTCGCGGGACCGATGATGACGCGCGGCAGGCACATGGAGCAGGTCGAGGACTCGACGCTCATGGATCCGTCAGCGGTGCCCCCGAGCCGCGGCCTCGATCCGCGTGGGTCGAGTCACGCTCCGCCGCCCGCTCGTGGATCTCTCGCCCGGGTGCCCAGCTTGCTGGCCTGCGTCCACTCCGGTTATCTGCCCAGCATGGCTCACGCGATCGTCGTCGGGCACCACATCACCATCGAAGCCGTTCATCGCGTGGCTCGCCTCGGCGCGACGGCGGGGCTGAGCGAGGACGCCGAGCAGGATCTGCTCTCGACGCGGGCCTTGCTCGAGCGCTCGCTCGCCGACGGGGACACGATCTATGGCGTCAACACGGGCTTTGGCGCGCTCTCGGAGACCCGAATCCCGCCCGACAAGCTCGCCGATCTGCAGCGCAATTTGCTGCGGAGCCACGCGGTCGGGGTCGGACCGGCGCTCGCTCCCGACGTCGTCCGGGCGCTGTTGTTGCTGCGAGCCCACACGCTCGCGCTCGGTGCCTCGGGCGTGCGCCCGATCGTGCCGCGTCGGCTGCTCGAGCTGCTCGACGCCAACGTCGTGCCGGTCGTGCCCAGCCAGGGCAGCGTCGGGGCGAGCGGCGATCTGGCTCCGCTCGCCCACCTCGCGCTGCCGGTCATCGGTGAGGGCTTCGTGTGGCACCGCGGCGAGCAGGTCCCGGCCGCGAAGGTGCTCGCCGAGCTCGGCATCGAACCGCTCGAGCTCGCCCCGAAAGAGGGCCTGAGCCTGATCAACGGCACGCAGGTGACCACCGCGATCACCTGTCTGGCGATCCACGATGCCGGCGAGCTGATGACCACCGCCGACATCATCGGGGCGCTGAGCCTCGATGGGATGCTGGGCACCGCGAAGATCTGCGACCCGCGGATCCATGCGGGCAAGCCCCACCCCGGCCAGCGGCGCACGGCCGGGACGATCGCGGCGCTGATCCGGGGCTCGGCCCTCAACCGCTCGCACGCCAACTGCGGGCAGGTGCAAGACGCCTACTCGCTGCGCTGCATGCCGCAGGTCCACGGTGCCGCTCGCAACGCGCTGCACTACGTCGCCCAAGCCGTGCAGATCGAGCTCGACAGCTTCACCGACAACCCGCTCGTGCTGCTGCGCGAGGACGACGATCCAGACTCGCGCGGGTTCGATGTCCTCAGCGGAGGCAACTTCCACGCCGGCACGGTCGCGCTCCCGGCCGACCACGCGACCGCGGCCCTGACCACGCTGGCGACCATCAGCGAGCGTCGAATCGATCGCTTCTGCACGCCCGAGGCGTCGCGCGGGCTGCCGGCCTTCTTGACCGACGACCCGGGGGTCGAGAGCGGCTTCATGATGGCGCAGGTGACCGCGGCCGCGCTGGCGAGCGAGTGCAAGGCGCTGAGCTTCCCGGCTTGCGTCGACACGATCCCGACCAGCGCTGGCAAGGAGGACCACGTCAGCATGGGCCCGATCGCCGCGCGCAAGCTCGGCGCGGTGGTGGCCAACCTCGCGCGCGTGCTGGCGATCGAGGCTGCGGTCGCGGCTCGGGCCGTCGATCTGCGCGAGCACCCGAGCAGCGATCGGTTGATGGCCGTGCACGCGAAGATCCGCGAGTATGTGGCCCCCTTCACGGGCGATCGCAGCATGACCGCCGAGCTCGAGGCGCTCGCGGGGGCGATCCTGCGCGGCGCGCTGCGCGAGGCCGCCGGACTGCCAGGCGAATTCGAGGCGCCGTTCTAGTATCTCGATCCGCGGTAGGAGCTCGGCAGGCGGACCACGATGAACACGAATCACACAGCCCCTGCCAAGCTCGCGCTGGTCCTGCTCATCGGGTGTGGGCCTGGGAACCCTTCGCTCGGTGACGACGAAGTCGCGACGACCGACGAGGGCGCAAGCGAGAACGGCGACGACCCGAGCGACGCCGGCTCGAGCGACGCGACCTCGTCGAGCAGCGGCACCACGGACACCGACTCCAGCGAGACCGACACGAGCGACTCGACCACCGACGACTCGACTACCGACGACTCGACCACCGACGAAGGGAGCGAGTGCGAAGCAGAACACGTCCTGTGCCCCGACGGCGTCTGCGACTACTGGGGCATCCTCCACGCCTGCTGCGATCACGGCGGCGAGTGTGGGCGGGGCTGCGAGCCGCAGCAGGTGACCCAGGGCCAAGGTCCCTGCGTCACGCCGGTCTACGCGTGGGATGGCAACCAGTGCGACGAGCTGTGTCCCTGCGAAGGCAGCGACTGCGGCGCGACGTGGTCGACGCCCAAGCAGTGCCTCGACGCCCACCACTACGACATCGACAGCGGGTGCGGGGACTACTCGTTCGAGGCCTGCCCCTTCGACGACGAGCAACTCGCCCCGACGACGATCACCGGCTCGAGCCCCGAAGGCCCCGTCGACCTCGCCGCGGGCACGTTCGGGTATGGGTACTGGTTGCAGTTCGTCGACGACGATCTGCAGCTCCACCTCGCCTCGACGGAGCTCCAGCTCGCCAATCACCTCCTGCTGCCCTGGGCCGAAGAAGCGAGCGACGCTGGCATCGTCTACGTCGAAGCGCTCGCCCAGGTCGGCAGCCAAGTGGCACGGGTCCACTTCGCCGACGATTGGGAAAATTTCGGGATCGGGACGCTCACGATCACCACGCTCGACCTCGGCGACCCCCTCGACCCGGACATGCCGGGCGATGATCTACTGATCGCCACGCTCGAGGTCGACGATGGCGCGTGGCAGCTGTCCGGCGAGCTCACCTTGCACGACTGCAGCCGCTTGGTGCCACCCAAGCCTTGAGCCAATCGAGCTAGCGCAGCTCGAGATCCGCTCGCCGCCAGAACTGGACCCGACCGACCCGCACGCGTCGGTCGATGCGATAGCTCGATCGCAACAGGCGCTGCAGCGCGACGAATTGCTCGCGCGGGACCGTCGAGCCGAGCACCACGTAGGCTGGCCGGCTGCGCTCGAGATCCGCGAGCAGCTCGTCGGCGAAGGGGCCGTCGACGAACACCTGCTTGCTCGCGGGCAGCCGCCAGGTGTCGTCGTTGGGCGGGGTGAGCACGCCGAGCGTCTTGTAGATCCGGCTCGCCGACATGCGGTTGGCGAGCGGATAGACGTCCCACAGGTGCCAGCCCCAGACCCAGATAGTGTCGTCTGGGCCGGTCTGCGCGGCGACGTGATCGGCGATCACTCGTCCGCCGAGGTCGTGCGGGCGGGCGCGATCGTGTCGCTGCTCGGCGATCGTCCAGGCTTGCCGCGCGAGCAGGGGCGGGAGCAGCACGATCAGCACGATCGCCCGGATCCAACCCCGCAGCGGTGCTGCGCGCCCGAGCAACCCCCAGGGCGCCGCGGCGAGCAGCACCAGCGGCGGCGCGACGGCGACGAAGTAGCCCTTGTAGAAGCGAAACCCGAGGCTCGCGGCGAACGAGGTAGCGACGAGCCACACGACTAACCAGGTGGTCGCGCGCAGCTCGACGGGCGGGCTCCCGGTCTGCGCGCCACGTCCGGGTCCGCGCCCGAGCGCGAAGCCAGCGAGCACCAGCGGCAGCGCGAGGAAGTGGGCGAATGCCATGGGTCCCTCGCTCAGGCCTTCGCCGAGGCCGACCTCGCGTCCGCCGACGTAGCGGAGCGCCCAACTGCTGAACGCGTAGCCCTCGACGAGCGCGCCGAGCTCGCCTCGCAGCGCGTACTGCAAGGCGATCGGCACGTGGGCGAGGACGAAGCCCGCGAGCACCATCACCGCCGGCCGCCAAGCGACGCCCCTCGACCATGCTTTGGCTCGGGCGAACGCCCCCCTCCCCTGCCCCACCGCAGGGCCCACCGCGGGCCACATCGCCATCGCCAGCAGGACCGGCAGCACGACTCCGTTCGGTTGCTTGCAGAGTGTCGCCAGCCCTGCCGCCGCCCCGGCCAGCAACCACAAGGTCGGTCGCAGGCTCGCCCGACGGCTCCGCAGCGCCTCGAAGCCCAGCCACATCGCGCCGACCTGCGGCAGGTTGGCCCAGGTCACGTAGTTGGCGTCCATCGAGTCGAGCACCGCGTCGTGGAGCGCGAGCAGCCCGGCCGCAACCACGCTGGCCAAGCGCCCCCACAGCCGCCAGGCCAACGCCGCGACCAAGCCCAAGCTGGCGAGCCCGCACAGGTTCGCCCAGATCTGAAAGCGCGCGATGTCCCGCCCCTCGGGTCCGGCCAGCAGCTTGGCCAGATAAAAGCTGCCCGGAGCCTTGAACTCGAGCGTGTCGACGTAGGGCAACCCGCCCCGCTCGAGCACCATCGCGTTGTAGAGGATCCCCGCCACGTCGTGCGAGGCGAAGCCACCTTGGGTGAACCCGGGCCAGCGGATCCACAGCGAGAGCGCCCCGATCAACGCGAGCGCGAGCGTGGTCAGCAGCCCCGCCACGAGCCGCCGCGGCCCTTCGGCCCGGCTGGGCCGACTCGGCCCAGCCTCGATTGTCTCGCGCTCGTTGGAAGCTTCAATCATTGGAATATCCTGAAATCCGATATTCTGACGATTGGTGTCAGCGCGATAGCTCTGAAGATCAGAAAGGCTGATTGAAGATGATGTTGATGTTGAACTTGGGCAGCAGCTTCGGCGCGTCCTCGGGCGGGCGTCCCTGCCGCTCGGCGATGTAGTCGGGCAGCGTCTCGCCTAGGCAGGTCGTGCCGGTCCGGCGCCCGAGCGGCACCGAGCCCTCGACCCGAATGAATTGCGGCGTGACCCCGAGGATCTGCAGCTGCGCCGTCAGGCCGTAGCCGACGTAGCCGTACCAGCTCTGCGGGCCGAACCACCCGGACAGGCTCTCGCACGACGAGAGCGAGGCGGTGCCACCGAAGAGCGCGCCGCCGATGCTGCGCAGCCAGACCAGGTTCAGGATCGGGATGCGCAGGTCGTCGATCAGCGTGTGGCGATACTCGAGCGCGGCGATCAGGATCGCCAGCCCGAACAGCTCGTTGCCCGTGAAGCCGGTCAGCCCGCCGACCCCACCGCCGCGGTTGAGCGAGCGGAACTCGAGCTTGCCCGCGATCGGGATCGCGATCGACGCGTCGACCCGCGTGGCGAGCACGTGGTGGTGGGCGAGCGGGAACGACTGCGCCCATCCAACGTCGACGTCGAGCGAGTAGCGGTTGTCGTTGGTGCCATCGAGCCGCAGCACCTGCGACGCGGTGACCGAGCCGCCGATCATGTAGCCGCGCTCGGGCCACAGGCCGAATCGGCGGGTGTCGTGATAGATGCCGATCGACTCGGTCAGCCGCAGGCCGCCTTCGGGATCGAGGCCGCTGCGGTTGAGCCACGAGGTGCTGGTCCCGACGCGCAGGCGAGCGCGGCGACGCTGGCGGTTGCGCTTCTCGCCGAACCAAAAGCTCATCGCCGCGTTGCCGCCGACGATCGTCTCGCGGTCCTTGAACACCGTGAAGTTGAACGAGCGTCGAAGATCGCGGCGGAGGCTCGCCTCGAACACGGCCAGCGCCGTGATCGCGTTGAGCCGGGTCATCGGGTCGCGCGAGGTCGCGAACTCCGAAGCCGACACGCTCAGCCCGAAGCCGGTGTAGAGGAAGCGCGCCTTCGGTGGGGTCCGGTTGTTGAACAGCGGGTCGTTGTTGTCGCCGCGCTGCTGCATGCCGACCGCCAGCCGCGAGGTCTCGACGAAGCGGTTGCGTGGGTCGACGCGGACTTGCTCGAGCTTGCGCTCGGTCTCGAGCACGAACACGTGGCGAGCGAAGCGGGGCTGCTCGATCAGCGGCTCACCGGGCGCGGCCTCACCGTTCCAGACCAGGTAGTGATCCTGGCCGCCGCGCTCGACCGCATAGACCTGGACGGGCTCGACCAGCGGCCGCTCGGCGTCGCGAACCACGCTGATCCGGTGGCGATAGCGGCCGTCGGGCAGCTGGTCCGACTCGACCTTCTCGATTGCGTAGTCGACCTCGGGGTAAGGCCCGAGCCACTGATCGAAGAACCACCCGAGCTCGCGACCCCAGGCCCGCTCGACGGTCGCAATCGGATCGCGCTCGGGCAGCGCGACCATGTCGGCGTAGAAGCGGGCGAGCTGGGCGTCGGACAGCAGGTCCGAGAGCTTCTCGTGGATGCGTCGCCCGGTCGGCAGCTCGTGGGCGAAGTAGAGCGGGTGGTAGCGGACCGGCATCTCGTCCTCGCTGCCGCGGAAGTAGGCCGAGGAGAACGCCGCTTGCCCGGTGTAGAGGAACCGGTCGATCGCCGGGACAAAGGTGAACGACGCGAGCAGATCGACGGCGTACTCGTCCCGCAGCTCGCGTCGCCGTTGCCAGAGCTGAGTCAGCGCGACCCCGAGCGAGCCCGAGAGCCACAGCTCGGTGCTCGGATCATGGACGCCGGCGAAGTGATCGTAGGCGAGCAGCTCGAACACCGCCCGGGCGAGCACGATGTCGTGGAACTTGGCGAGCCGCTCGGTCGCGAGCAGCTCGAGGTACTGATCGCTGACGATCACGCCGCTCGGGTGGAACTGCGCGACGTCGCTGCGCAGCGGCCCCTGAACAACCACCATGGTGCTATCCGGCGGGGCCTCGAGGCCGACGCCGACGCCGATGTCGATCGCGTCGCGGCCGATCGCCAGCACGTGACCGGCGACGTCGCGGATCGGGGCGAGCAGTTGCTCGTCCGGGTACTCGTCGGCGGGCCGCCGGTCGATGTGGAACACGATCAGCTGGACGCCGCGGTGCCACTCGACGCTCCGGTGCCACTGCGGGCCCCAGAAGATCGAGGGGTAGGCGATCGGTGTCGAGGGATCGAGGGCGCTGCTGCTGACGATCAGCTCTTGCCCGGCGAGCGCATCGCGTTGCTCCTCGCTCGGCTCGGTCCCGGGCTCCCAGTCGGGCAGCGCCCCGAAGCGCACGCGATCGATCGTCCAGTGGACCGGTGAGGGGATCCGGCCCTGCGGTGGCAGCCAAGCGCCGCCTCGAGCCGGGGCGCTCGGCAGCGGAGCCACGGCGCCCGAGAGGCTGCAGCGCCGCCACACGCAGCCGAGCGGCCAGTAGCGGTGCGGCACCTCGACCCGGTAGCGCACCCTCACCTCTTCGGTGCCGGCTGGCAGATCGATCACGAGGTCGCGGCGCGAGCCGAATCGACGGTGGCCGAGCTTGCGCCCGCTCGCGTCGACGACCTCGTGCACGACCGTCTTGGACCGCTCGTTGGCGCCTGCGATGTAGGTCGCCAGCGCGATCTCGTCGAGGTCCCGCGGCTGCTCGCGGAGGATCTCGGCAAAGTCGAGCAGGACCAGGCGCTGGCCTTGGCTCGCCGGCGCCTCGAGTCGGTAGCGAGCCTCGCCCTCGACCTCGGCCCGCCGACGAGGGATTCGTTTGCGCTGCGGTGGTTGATCACCGCCGCGCCAGATCGTGAGCGTGAGCGAGACCGACTCGACGGTGGCTTCACTGGGCTCGCTCGCGGGCTCGACCGCGGAGCCAGGCTGCTCGGAGCCAGCTTTGTTCGCAGAGTCGTCGGTGCTCGTGGACTGGGGTTCGATGGCCTCGCTGACCGGCTCGGATCCCGGCGCAGCGAAGACTGGTGGAGTCATCAGCAGCACGAGCCCGAACAGCAGGATCCATGCCCACGCGACAACGCCTTCGTGATCGTGCACGAGCGAGCGCGGACTCGCGGTTCGAGGATGCGAAGCCAAGGAAGACCTGCCGCGGGAGCGTAACTTGAGCACGCGTCTGCGTCTGCTACGCCGTGTGCGCGAGGTCGGGAGTTGCAGGGACGAGGGCTGCATGGCCAGAGCCCTTCGCATCCTTCGAGTCGATTCGCGTGTGCCGAGTGGGACGCTCGAACATGCTCGGCCGGCATGGCCGAAGTGGTGAAAAATGCCCGATTTCGGTGCCCCGAGCCGTCTGCCCGCCCCTTTGGTCGGTCGTCGTGGCCGCCCGAGATCCGGTCGTTCGACTACCGAGCCGCCATGAACGTGGGCTCACCGACGTCACCACGGTGATCGTCGAGGGATCAGGCACTCGGGATCAGGCTGCGCACCTGGCCAGTCGCTGCTTCGGGGCGCTCGATCGTATCCAGGAGGCGACTCCGCGTTTGACAGTCCACGCCTGACATACGACGCTCGTTGCATGCGTCGTATCTCTCTCCCCTTGCTCGCTTCGAGCGTTGCTGCGGGTTCCGTGCTGCTGGTTCCGAGCTTGGTGCTCGCGGGTCCACCGAGCTTGCCCGAAGGAGAGGCCGCAGCTGGGACGGCCGAGCCCGCGCCGGCCGAGGGCGAGATGCTGACCGCCGATGGTCAGCCGATGCCGACCGATACGCAGCCCGCGGGTCCTGGTGAGGACGTGCTCGCCGAAGGTGGCGATGCTGGTGGCGAGCTCGGTGCCGAGGGAGGCGGCGAAGTCGAAGCAGGTGGCGAGCTCGAGTCGGCGTTCACCAGCGAGGGCGAGGCGGCTGGCGACGCGGCTGGTGACGCATCGACCACGAGCGACGTATCGATGGGCGCCGTCGGTGGTCTGGTTGGCGATGATGGCCCGGGCATGGTCGCGGGCCGCCGCGAGCCGATGATGAACACGCTGCGGGGTCCGAGCGGCTTGTTCTACACCTCGCTGGCCGACGTCGGTGAGCTCTACTCGTTCCGCTTCCACCTCGCGACCGACTTCTTCGTCAAGAACGACTTCTTCTGCTGCGAAGGTGGCGACGACGGTGATCGTCACGCTCGCGTCCGCGGGGCGGTCAACCTCGGCTTCACGTTCACGAAGTGGACCGAGGTCTATTTCGCGATCAACAGCTCGGCCAATCGCAACACGCGGGATCAGGGCGCGCGCCAGGATCCGCCGACCGTGTTCGCGCTCGGCGACATTCAGATGGGCGTCAAGGGAGCGTATCGCTTCCTCAATGGTGGCGTGGGCGTCGGCGGTCAGCTCGGCCTCGGCCTGATCTCGGGTAGCGAGCGGCTGCGGACCGCCCGGGTCAACTTCGACTTCGCTGCGCTGGTCGGCGTCGACCTCCGCTACCTGACCCAAAAGCAGCTGCCGATCCGCATCACTGGCAACATCGGCTGGCAGCTCGACAACTCGCCCAAGCTGGTCGACTGGGGAGCGATCGACGACGAGCTCTCGCGCGAGGTCCTGCGCTTCGCGATGGGTGTCAACCACAGCCGGGTCACGACCAAGCTGGCGATGGACTTCCCGATCCGACTCGGCAAGGACAAGCAGTACGGCATCGATCCGGTCATCGAGTACAACTGGGACATCTCGACCTACAAAGAGCAGGACTTCGTCGAGCTGACCGAGCAGTTCGGCGGGTCGCCGCTCAAGCGCACGCAGTCGTGGCTGACCTTGGGCCTGCGCGCCAACGTCTATGACGGGCTGTTCCTCAATGCGGCCGTCGACGTCGGCACGGTCTCGCCCAGCTACGAGTTCGGTCCGCCGGTCCCCCCCTATCAGGTCATCCTCGGGCTCGGCTGGAGCTTCGATCCCAAGCCGCGGGTCAAGGAGGTCGCGGTCCCGGTCGCCGACGAGAGCGCGACGCCGGCGGTGCTCGAGGGCCGGATCCTCGGGCGGATCGTCGACATCGAGGGCACGCCGATCGGCGGCGCCAAGGTCAGCTTCCCCGACTACCCGACCAACGTGATCCTGGCCGACGAGGCCGGCATGTTCACCAGCTACCGCTTCCCCGAGGGCCTGGTGCTGGTCAAGATCGAGCTCGCCGACGGCTCGACCATCGAGCAGAC
>CBFGLP010000740.1:0-1676 GCA_965649595.1 uncultured Myxococcales bacterium
TCGCGCCGATCTGCCCTCGAGCAAATCGCGATGGCCAACCTCAAGGAAATCCGCAACCGCATCGGGTCGGTCAGGAACACCCGCAAGATCACCTCGGCGATGAGCCGGATCGCCGCGGCGCGGCTGCGGCGGGCCCAGAACGCCATGGAGGCGGCGCGCGAGTACGGCACGCGGATGGCCGGCATCGTCGGCGAGATCCTCGGTGAGCTGGACGATGCTCCCTCGCTCCACCCGATGCTCTCGACCAACGATCGACCGGCGATCTGCTACGTGGTCGTCACTGCCGATCGTGGCCTCTGCGGCGGCTTCAACTCCAACGTCAGCCGCATGCTCGAGCGGACGATCAAGCAGCACCGCCGCGAGGGCCGCGAGGTCCACGTGATCACCGTCGGTCGCAAGGGTCGCGACTACCTCAAGGCCTACAAGCAGGCCGGGCTCGCCCACCACGTCGCCCCCAACCTGGCGGAGAACGTGGTCGACATCGCCGAGGCGGTCGCCGCGGAGGTCATGAGCCTGCACGGCGGCAGCTTCCACACCGAGGACGTCGACGGTGACGGCCACGCCGATCAGGGCGCCGGCCCGCAGGTCGGCGAGGTCCGCATCGTCTACAACTACTTCAAGAACGTGATCACGCAGGAGGTCCGCAACGAGCGGCTCCTGCCGATCCCGATGCCGGAGAAGACCGAGTCCGAGGGCGAAGCCCGGGCCGCCGTCACCCACGCGATCCGCTCGTTCGAGCCCGACCGCAAGCTCCTGCTCGATCACCTGCTGCCCGTCGCGCTCGAGACCGCGATCCAGCAGGCGCTCTACAACTCGGTCGTGTCCGAGGTCGCCGCGCGCCGCTCGGCGATGGACTCGGCGACCGACAACGCCACGCAACTCATCGGCGAGCTGACGCTCCAGTACAACCGCGAGCGTCAGGCCGCCATCACCAAGGAGCTGATGGAGATCATCGGCGGCGCCGAGGCCCTCAAGGGGTAATCAGCCGATCCGCTCCACAGCCGCGCTTCACTTCGTTCCCGTTGGAGAGCCACCATGTCCGACGACAAGACCAAGTCCTCCCTCTTCTCGCCGCCGCTCGCGGGTAGCCCGATCAAGCCGGCTGCTCCCTCCGTCGGTGGTGGCCTGTTTGGCAGCCCCGCGGGTGCTGCATCGCCCGGCAGCGCTGGCGCGAGCGCGACCGCCAAGAAGGTCGGTCGCATCATCCAGGTGATCGGTCCGGTCATCGACGTCGAGTTCGAGGGTGACCTGCCCGAGGTCAACAACGCGCTCACGCTCACCAACCCCTTCATCAACGACAAGGCCGACAACTTGGTCGCCGAGGTCGCGATGCACCTCGGTGAGCACACCGTCCGCGCGATCGCGATGGACACCACCGACGGTCTGGTCCGCGGCATGGAGGCCCGCGACAGCGGCCACCCGATCATGATGCCCGTCGGCCGCGCGGTGCTCGGTCGGATCATGAACGTCGTCGGCGAGGCCGTCGACGAGCAGGGCCCGATCGGCGCGAGCGAGTTCCGCCCGATCCACCGCAAGGCGCCCGAGTTCACCGACCAGAGCGTCAAGGTCGAGCCCTTCGTGACCGGCATCAAGGTCATCGACCTGCTCGCGCCCTACCGGCGCGGCGGCAAGATCGGCCTGTTCGGTGGCGCCGGCGTCGGCAAGACCGTGTTGCT
>CBFGLP010000741.1:0-9248 GCA_965649595.1 uncultured Myxococcales bacterium
TTGCTCGGGGTACCGCTCGCGCGTCTGATCGGCGCTCGACTCTTCGAGTTGGCACCGCTGGCCAACCAGCAACCACGGCGTGGCTGGGGCGAGGCCAGGCCCCATGACGGCGAGGCACGAGGGGACGGTCCGAGTCGCCGCTTCGCTGGCGAGGACGGTATCGGCGAGTGCTGGGCCGAGCTCTTGAACGAGCTCGCGTCGAGCCCCAAGGGGCCGACGGGGCTCGACAGCGAGCTCGCGCGCCTCGAGCTACCGTTCCCCGACAACCGCCTGCAGCTGACGATCAGCCCCTTGGCCAGCGGGCCCTTCGTCGCGCTGCTCACCGACGTCGGCAAGCGTGAGCGTCATACCCAGCTGCTCGGCTCCGAGCAGGTCACTGCGGCGATCCTCGAGAACGTCGCCGACGCGGTGATCGTGTGCGACCTCGAAGGTCGGATCGTGCGGGCCAACCGGGCGGCCGAAGAGTTTTGCCTCGGGGTTCCGCGCGGCCGGATGTTCGAGACCGCGGTGCCGTTGCAGCTCGCCGCGCCAGGCGGTCGACGGAGCCTGCTCGCCGAGGTGCTCGCGGGCGCCGAGGTCAACCGGGTCGACGCTCGAATCCCCGGCCTCAACGGGCGGTCGCGCGACGTGGTCGTCAGTATCCGGCGGCTCGAAGAGCCCACCGGGACCGCGCTCGGCTGCGTGGTCACGCTCACCGATATCAGCGCGCACAAGCGCAGCGAGGACTTCTTGCGTCGTAGCGAGCAGCGCTTTCGGACCTCGGTCGAGGCGATGCTCGACTGTTTTGGCGTGTACGCGTGCGAGCGCGACGAGCAAGGCGAGGTGCTCGACTTCGTGGTCGCGTATCTCAACGCTGCGGCGCGGCGCGACGATCGAGTCGGCGCCGGCCAGCAGGTCGGCGCGCGCCTGCGAGGGTCGAACCCCAGCCGCAGCGACGACGCCCGGCTCCACGCGGTGTTCTGCTCGGTCGTCGCCGATCAGCGCGAGTTTGCGGGCGACGTGAGCGTCGCTGATCCGAGCGAGCCCGACGGCCAGCGTCGCTACGAGCTGCGCGTGGCACCGCTCGATGACGGCTGCGTCGCGGTCTGGCGGGACGTCAGCCGCGAGCGGCGGCTCGAGGCCGACCTGCTCGCTTCCGAGGAGCGCTTCTTGTTCGCCGCGCGCGGGACCAAGATGGCGATCTGGGACTGGGATCTGCAGACCCAGCGAGTGACCTGGTTCGGCGCCCCCGAGGCGTTGTTCGGTGCTTCGCCCGGCGAGATGCCGGACGGCAGGTACCGCTCGTTGATCGATCCCGAGCTCGGCGCCGAGCAGAACGCCGCGGTCCACGAGCTGCTCGCGTCGGGCGGGTCGATCTGGAAGGCCGAGTTCCCGGTCCGACGCGTCGACGGAGAGCGCGTATGGATCTCCGCTCGCGGTGAGGTGATCCGCGACTCGCAGGGCCAGCCGGTCCGGATGGTCGGCCTGAGCTTCGACATCACCGAGCGCAAGGCTGCCGAGCTGCGCCAAGCCGAGTACGAGCGCCAGCTTGCTCAGCATCGTGATCGTCTACAGGAGCTGGTCGCCGAGCGCACGGCAGAGCTCGCGCGCACGCATGAGCGCCTGCGCATGTCGGAGCGAATGGCCTCGATCGGCACGCTCTCGGCCGGGCTCGGCCACGACATGGGCAACATCCTGCTGCCGATCCGCGCGCGGCTCGACACGATCGAGGCTCGCGGCGAGGCCCGGTCGCTCGACGAGGATCTCGGCGCGATCCGAGCCTCGGTGGTCTACCTGCAAAAGCTCGCGTCGGGCCTGCGGATGCTCGCGCTCGATCCGGACGAGAGCGACGCCAGCAGCTCGACGACCAGCCTCGCCCAGTGGTGGGGTGAGTTCGACCGATTGCTCGCCAACTGCTTGCCCAAGCGGGTGCAGCTGAGCGACGAGCTGCCGCCCAACCTCCCGCCGATCCGACTCGCACGCCACCGCTTGACCCAGCTCGTGTTCAACCTCGTGCAGAACGCTGGCAACGCGATGCGGGACAGCCGGGGCACGCGGGTGCGGCTTGTCGCCGAGCCGGTCTACGACGACACCGGCACGATCGTGCGCGTGCGTCTGCAGGTCGAGGACGACGGGCCGGGAATGACCGAGGAGGTCCGGCGTCGCTGCCTCGAGCCCTTCTTCACCACGCGCACGCGCCGGTACTCGACTGGCTTGGGTCTCACGCTCGCGCACGGCATCGTCACGCAAGCGGGTGGCACCATGCAGCTCGACAGCGAGCTCGACGTCGGCACTTGCTTCACGATCGAGCTGCCCGTCGCCACGCTCGACTCGGAGGCGAAGCTGCAGCCGACCTTGGTCTCCGTCACGCTCGCCGACGCCCGCATGCGCGCCTACGCGGGCAGCTTGCTGCGCAACCTCGGCACCCAGGTGGAGTACGTCGCGCCCGGCGAGCATACGGGGGTGTGGTTGGGCGACGGCGAGAGCGAAGCCGAGCTGCTCCGGTTCCTCGACGGCGACGAGCGCCGTGCGGCGCTCGTGCTCTCGAGCTCCGATATCGAGCATCCGCGCCTGACCAAGCTGCGAGCTCCGGTCCGGCCGGCCGATCTGCGAGCTGCGTTGTGGCGAGTCATCCGGCTCGCGCAGAGTCACCCAACCCCGCTCACCGCACCTCCATCAGGCTCGCAATGAGCAACGACGGGCCGATCGACGCTCGCGGGTGGACAACCGATTCTATCGAGTCATTTTCGACCGATTCGATTTTCTCGAGTGGCACATTCACCGCGGCGGGGTCGACCACCGCCAGTTGGAGACGCGACTCAGGAACAGCCGCGGCATGAGCGTCATCAGGGTATTGTGCGTCGACGATAACGACGAGGTCGCGGAAGCCCTGCGCATCCGACTCGGTCTCGAGTCGGACATGCACTGGCTCGGTCGCCTCGATCGTGCCGACGACCTGGCGTCGGCCGCCACGCGCCTTCGACCCGATGTGGTCCTGCTCGACATCGACATGCCTGGCAAGAGCCCCTTTCGAGCGCTGCGCGAGCTCGGCCTGCTCGACGGGATCAACCCTCGAGTCGTCATGCTCAGCGCGCTCGTCGACGTCGATCTCATCGATCGCGCGGTCGAGGCCGGCGCCTGGGGTTATCTATCCAAGAGCGCGGCGACCTCGACGATCGCCGAGACGGTTCGCCGAGTTGCCGCGGGTGAATTCGTGCTCGGGGCCGAGGCCAGCGAGGCTTACGTTCGTCGCGGCGGAGACGAGGGCGAGTGAGCTCGGAGCGCGTGCCGGTGTTGGTCGTCGATGACGACGTCGAGCTGCTGCGCCTCTACGTCGCGCTGATCGACGAGCACCCGCGCCTGCAGGTGGTTGGTACCCGCGAGCGCGCCGACGACCTCGCCGCCGCGATCGACAAGACCGGCGCGCGCCTGATCTTGCTCGACCTCTCGATGCCCGGGACACCGCCGCTGCGAGCGATGACCGAGCTGGCCGAGCGAGCCGAGCTTCGCTTCGTGATCTCCAGCGGCCACGATGACCGTCAGACCGTCGACGAAGCCGTGGCGGCGGGCGCCTGGGGGTACGTGTCGAAGTTCGCGGGATTGGATGCGATCGTCGATGCGCTCGTCCGGGTCGCCGACGGTGACTTCGTGCTGCCCTGACCGGCGTGGCGCTCGATCGTCACTAGCAGGCTGCTAGTCGAGTATGTAGATCCCTCGTGCGCCGATCGAAGCGGACCGCTGGACGGTGGCCGGATTCGATCGCCTCGCCGTGTCACTGCGGCACGTAGACTCGACTCGAAAAATCGCTACCCGACGACCTCGTTTGGCAGAGGCCTTGCAAATGGCTATTGCCGGGGCGAGCCGAGTTTTCCTCGGCTCGGCTCCATATGCGAATCGAAGAGCCCACATGCAACGCAATTCATGGTTCACATTCATGCTCGGCGCTCCACTGGTGAGCGCCATGCTGGTCACGGGGTGTGCCAATTGTAATCCCGAAACGACGGGTGGAGGCACGGGGGTAACCGAGGCTCACGCCAAGCTGATCGACATGCAGGGCAAAGAGGTCGGCGAGGTCGAGATCGATCGTCGCGCCGGCGGGGTCGAGCTGCAGGTCGAGGTCCACGATATGCCGCCGGGCCTGCACGGCATTCACATCCACCAGGTCGGCCTTTGCGAGGGTGACTTCACCTCCGCGGGTGAGCACCTCAACCCGACCGGAGCACAACACGGGCTGGAGAACCCCAAGGGTCCGCACATGGGCGATCTGCCCAACCTGCTGGTCGCCGAGGACGGCCGCGGACAGGCAACCTACATGATCGCGGGCGCGACCCTCGATCCGCAGGGCGCCGAGTCGTTGCTCGCGGACGATGGAGCCGCCCTGGTCATCCATGCCGCCGCGGACGACAACGTCAGCGATCCGGCCGGCAACTCCGGAGCTCGGATCGCCTGCGGGGTGATCGAGCCTGATTGAATCAGGGCGACCTTCGGCCGTCTTCCTCGGCCGTCCTGCACTCGAGGTCCACAGACCCTCGACGCTCGAGAGGAGCTTGGCGTCATGCCGCACGGATATCCACACTCGCGCCCTGTCCGACCGCGTGCCTCGATTTGGGTATGCGAGCAAGCCCCCGTCTGCTTGACCGAGGTCGTCGCCGAGGTCGAGCGCGCGGGTGGCCTCGTCACCGACCTCCAGCAAGGCGAGAGGTGCTCGCGTTGCTGGATCCTGTGTGTCGAGGGTCTCGCGCCGAATGCTCTGCGTCGATGCCTCGACGAGCGCTTCCCCGCGAGTCCTCCATTGATAGAAGTGACCGGCGTGGACGCTTGATCTGCATCGAGCTCAAACGTCCACATTGAAGGTCATTCGCAGCATCCCCTTGCTCGCCACGCTCACGCCGACCCAGCCGCGGTGCTCCTCTAGCACCCGCAGCATCGGCACCAGCTCCGCGTACTCGCTGTCGCGTAGCAGCGCGGATGGGTGCATGGTCCCCAGCAGCTCGGGCTGTGGTCCATCGTGGTCGATGATCAGCTCGAGCGCGTCGTCACGCAGCACGGTGATCGAGACCCGCCGTCGCGCGCGACTCAACGCCCAGCGCAAGGGCACCGTGAGCATGAGCCACGCGTCGCTGGCATCGAGCTCGACGATCACCGGACCGGGGTTGCGCAGGTGGGCCAGCTCGAGCCCGCGTGCGTCGGCGAACACTCCGGCCTCGGCGACGGCCGTGGCCAGAACACCGCGGAGGTCCAGCGCCTCCGGTTTGCGAGGGTGACCGCGGCGACGAATCTCGCCGAGCTCGCGCTCGAACTCGCACAACGCCTCGCGCTGCACCTGCACGGTCGCGAGCAGCTGTGGTCCTCGCTCGGCGAGCTCTGGAGGCTCGAGCGAGTCGAGCTCGCGCAGCGTGACGTCGAGTCGAGCTCGGGCGCTCACGCAGCGTTGCTGCAGATCATCGATCCAGTGGCCGACGCGACCGACTCGATCGCGGAGCTCTCGCTCGATCTGTCGACACGACATGTCGACCGCTCGGAGTCGACGTTGGTTGCGACGCAGACGGACGAGATCCTCGACGAGGCTAGCGAGCTGACCGAGCTGCTCGAGCTCCGACGCGCGCCAGGATCGAGGTGATCGCGTGCCCACGAACATCGCCCCGAGCACGTGACCCTCGTCGGCGCTGAGCGGCACGCCCAGGTATGCGCCGAGGCTCGTCTGCTGCTCGGCCTCGGACGTATCGAAGAGAGACGCTCCGAGCGACGCGCCGAGCAGAGCATCGAGTGATTCGGCCGCTCGGTCGCGGGCGAACGACTCGACTACTATTGGCGCACCGCTACGGACTACGTCCGCACAGAGCGTGACTCCGAAGGGGCCGCTGCGCCGCTCCTCCCAGGGTGAAGGAAAGCCATCCGCACCTGGAAAGAAGAGGCTGTCGGCGGTCACCATCGTGACCGCCCCAGCGTCTGCGCGGAGCAGCGACCGGGCTACCCGAGCGGTGCGATCGAGCGCAGGATCCGCTCGCTCCACACACAGACCCGTTGCCCGGACGAGCTGCAGGCGAACAGGATCGGTGAGGACCCGAGGGGCCGACGAGACGATCGCATGCATGGGCGACGGTTCTTGCCCGGTTTCGCGCGCCGCCGAAATGGCGGCGCGCGGTCCTGAACTGGTTCAGATAGATAGATTCAGCCCCTGGGTGGCTGACGAAGGCAATTCCCTGCGATGCCGCGTGACGCCGACTGAGGCGCCACCAAATCAAAATACGCAGGTTGCGCGATCTCCTTGGGCTCGACCACCCTGCGGGTGCACACCGGCACCGCAGACCGGCGCAGGGGGCGATTGGCTGATGGGGTCGAACAAGGGTTCAAAGGGCGTTGGCACCTTGATCGTCACGCGGGCGAACCGAGTGGCGGGGCTCGTGACGCGACTCGCCAGCCAAGGCTTCGCGGCGGAAGCTGGCAGGCGTCGATCCGGTCCAGCGGCGGAACGCACGGTGGAAGCCGGTCACGTCCGAGTAGCCGAGCAACATTGCGATCCCCGGCAGCGGCAGACCCTGCAGAAGGTGGTTCTTGGCCACCTGCTCGCGCACGTCGTCGAGGATCGACTGGAAGGTCGTGTCCTCCTCGGCGAGGCGGCGCTGCAGCTGCCGACGGCTGATCGACAGTCGGTTGGCGACCACGTCGATCGTGCAGCCCTCCGACAGGTGCCCGCTCAGCACCATGCGCACGGTCTCCGCGAAGCTGGTCACTCCGTCCCGCTCGGGCATCCGACCGCGCGCGCAGTCTTCGAGCACCGAGCAGAGCTGGGCATCGGCGGCGACCATCGGCTGCTCCAGCAGCGTGGGGTCGAGGACCATCACGTCCTGCTCCTGATCCCAGACCAGCTCGCAGCCGAAGTGCTCGCGGTAGCGCGCGATGTCCTCCGGCGCCCGCTGGCGGAAGCGGACCAAGAGCGGAGCCCAGGCGATGTTGACCGCGTCCCGGCCGAGCCGCAGCAGCGCCGCGAGGGCGAACTCGGTGGTCGCGCGGACCATCGGCTCGTTCGGATCGCGGTCGTCGACCCCGAAGTAGGTCAGGTGGACCTCTTGGGGCCCGACATCGAGGGCGAACAGGTCTCGGCCCCGGAGGATCCGATCGAACACGACCAGGCGCGAGAGTGCGTCGCCGAAGGTCTCGCTCGAACGCAGCATGTACTCGAGCTCGCGGAACGAGCCCCTACGTAGCCGCTGCGCTACCTCGATCCCGAAGCCCGGCCCTGGGTTGCGCTCGAGCACCCGTTGCCAAGCCGCCTGCTCGTGAACGAGCGGGACCAATCCCCGCTCGTCCTCCAGCTCTTCTGTCGAGAGATCGACTGCAGCGAGCAATTGCTCACGATCGATCCCTCGTGCCTCACCGGTTTCCACGATCGCTTGCACGATCGCAACCGACACCTGCGGTTCTTCTTCTCGTTCCGACTTCACGGTCCCACGTGGCATGGTGCTCTCCCCGTTCGATTGGAGCCGTCGCTTCATTCGCCTAGACCCCTGGCAGCCGCCCGGCGTCGGGGCTTCGCGCTCCGTTACAGACCCGCGAGCGAGGGGAGCCATCGGCTCCCATTCCCCGCCCCGGGTCGATCGCGCGGCAATGGAGCAATGGACGTGCCAGCATCCGAATAGCCGTCCATGCCGAGAGAGCGCACCCTAGGCGACCAAGGGGAGAGTCCGAGCGGCACGCCGTATCGCTTCGGCACACTCACTCCGAGCTGGTTCGGCCCACGAGACTCTTGGTACGGTCTCCCGGATCAAACGAATCCGAACAGCGACGAATCCCATCCAAGATGGGCCGCTCGGGACCGAGCAGGTCACGCAGTCGGAGACCGGGGGGGCTCCGGGCCGCTGCGTCAGAAGGTCGGGGGATCCGTGAGCGCGAGCTCGAGAAACGCCGCGAGGGCCGGTGCGAGCGAGCCCATGTGATCCCCCTCGACCTCGACCATGTCGAAGGGCTTGCCCAGCACCCACGCCCGATCGCGCACCCGAGTACCGTTGCCGATGAACCAGGGGTCCTCGGTGCCCACGTACGCGATGTGCGGATGCACCATCCACGAGAGGTTGGGCCCGAGCACCCGCAGCTCGGTCTCGTTCGGATCGCTCGGGTCGAAGCGAACCAGATCCGCGTTGGCTTCGCTGGTCGCCCAGCGCCCGAACGTCTCGGGCACATAGATGCCGCCGCAGCTGCCGGTTCGCCGCAGCGGGAGCTCGGGGTAGAGCGTCAGCATGGCCGCGAGTCCCCCGCCGATGCTGTGCCCAAACGCGTAGATGCGCGAGCGATCGACGTCGGGCTGCTGCATGACCCACTGAACGGCCGCGTGCGCGTCATCGACCTCCCCCCACAGCAGCTCGAGGTCGCCGGGGTTGCCGTTCTCGCCCCGCAGCGTCGGCGTCATCACCAAGAAGCCCGCCGTCAGGAAGGGTCGGACCGCCTCGAAGTCCTCGGCTCCGAACGCGAAGTCGCCGTGAAAGTAGATCAGCGCGGGTAGCCGGTGACCTCCGCTGTAGGGTCGCGCGACCCAGGCCTTCAGCTGGAGCTCGCCCGAGGGGAACAGCACCTCGGCCACTCCGGCGGGTGGATCCTGATCGACGTACTTCGCGGGCGAAGGTCCACGCTCTCGCAGCTGCGTCGGATGAGCCGAGCGCCGGGCCAAGTAAGGCTCACGCCGCTCGGCCCACTCGGCAGCCTCGCTCCCAAGCGAGGGGTCTTCACTAGAGCGCTGGTCGCGGGTACATGCCAGACTCACACAGGCGAGGAGCACCAGCGCTGCGATCGGGTGACGTCGTCCTCGCTCGGGCGCCGAGCCCTGCGCATACCGATGCATGGAGCGAGTGTCTTCGCTCGGCCAGTGCGGAGCAACACGCTCGATCATCGGTGTGTACTCCAGTCCCGCGCTTGCGCGTGCACAGGGGCGCGGGCATCTTCCGCGCCGACCGTGCACACCCGCGAAGACATCCGCAACGTTGCGATCATCGCTCATGTCGACCATGGCAAGACGACCTTGGTCGATGCCCTGCTGAACGAGGCTGGGGCGTTCGAGCGCAACGAAGTTGCGACCGAGCGTGCCATGGACAGCGGCGACCTCGAGCGCGAGCGTGGCATCACCATCACCTCCAAGCCGACCGCGCTGTCGTGGAAGGGCATGCGCATCAACATCGTCGACACACCCGGCCACGCCGACTTCGGCGGCGAGGTCGAGCGCGTGCTGTCGATGGTGGATTCTGTGCTGATCCTGGTCGACGCGATGGACGGGCCGA
>CBFGLP010000742.1:0-4970 GCA_965649595.1 uncultured Myxococcales bacterium
CTCGACGTCGAGGAGGCCGCGGCGATCATCGATGATGCGATCATCCAAGCACGCCCCGTCGTGACCTTTCCGCTGCCGATGCGCTTGCTCGGATCGCTGCTGACCATAATGCCAGCAGCGATCTACGATCCGCTGGTGACAAAGGGCGTGAAGCGACGCGGATAGGCTGCCCCCTACCCATGAGCGAGGCGGGGTTGGCGGCCGCGAGGCAGCTCCGCGGTGCGCTCGCCGATCAGCGCGGCGGGGCGTACCAACGATCACGAGGCGCTGGCCCTTGGGCCGAGGCGTGGGCTCAGGCAGCCACTCGCAGCGCCGCGACCAGCTCGCTGCGCGACATCGAGTCATAACCCTGGATGTTGCGCTGCTCGGCGAGGTTGCGGAGCTGGCCGATCGACCAGGTTCGGAAGTCCGCTCGATCATTGGCCGCTTCGGGTTGCCGGTGCCCGCCGGTTGTCCGTCGGCTCCCCATACTCCCGAACATCACGCCGAGCGCCACACCGGCTCCGAACACGCCGAGCGTCACACCGAGCAGCCGGCCAGGGAACACACGAATTAGAGCCAACAAACCGGCCAAGCGCCACCAGCTGCTCTTGCTCGACCCAAACAAAGACTTGTGTGTGCTCATGCGCCGACAGCATTGCAGTGCGCGTGCCAGCGCCGGCGGTGGGGGTGGATTTCAGGCGCCATCGGGACGGCTCTTCGCAACGACTTTGCAACGGCCTCGTCGTGCCGATCCGGCACACTGTGCGACGCTGTTTCGCCCACGGGCTTCGCTTTGCAGGGCCAGCGCCTCCCTCCATGTGCGGGATGGACCCGCGGCCCTCCATGGTGCGCTGGCATGGAGTTCGCAGAACAGGGCTCGCGGCGCGATGCCGACTCGACCCTCACCATGCAACTTCAGGCGACCATCGAAGAGACCGAGCTCCGCTCGCTGCTGTACGGAATGATTCCGCTGCGCGTCGATCTGAGTCAGCGCGGCGACAACGAGACGGCCCCTGCGGGTGGGCTTCGCTTCATCGACGTCACCAAGATTCATCGCTTCGAGCTGATCCCCGGACGCGGTATGCTGTTGTCCGCACGCGTCGAGCTGCACTGGCCCGCGCGTCGACTGTTGCGCAGGGTGCGAATCGAACGAATCGGCCTGATGCTGCTCCCACGCATCGAGACGGCGCCTGGGGGAGAGACGGCGATTGCAGCTGATCTGCGCTGCACGAGCTTCGAGCTGCGCTGGGTCCCTCGCTTCATCACGAGGTGGATCTGCCGCTGGCTAAATCGTCGCTTGCAGCAGCGGACGACCGTGGTCCGCTGGGATCTGTCGGAGACCTTGCACATGGACTTCCCGCAGGTATCCACTCGCACCAACCTCGAGAGCGTCGGGGTCGATGCACAGATTCGATTGATCATTGGCGCCGAGGGGCTGCGCGTCGAATCGCCGGTGCAGCTGACCGTGGAGCGTGAGGAGCCGAAGCCCGAGCAGCCGAAGGGCGATATGCCCAACCCTGCCTTGGCCCGCGAGGCCGAGACCAGCGAGCCTGCGGAGACTCGCCGAGAGCGGTCGCGCGAGCAGCAGGTGCACGAGCACGAGGCACAGCGAGTCGATTGGCAACAGCGAGGCGAGCCCCCGATGCCGCCGCAGCAGTTCGAGCCCCCGCGCTTCGAGCCGCCCCCGCGCTTCGAGCATGCGCCGCGCTTCGAGCCGCCCCCGCGACCCGAGTGATCAGAGCTGCGCTACCGGTTCGGTGGCCCTGCAGCGCGGACGGATGATCCCGCGAGAGCGTCGCCGAGTGATTGGCTGGCTGCGACGAAGCCGACAGCACCTAAGGGGGGCTGGACTCCCGCAATGTGAAGATCGCCCCGAATACCACGATAAGGAATCGAGAACATGGCCAAAAAAGACAAGAACAACCCCAGCGCGAGCGATCCCACCCACGACGATACCGGCTCCGATAACGCGGGCGTCGGCGCCTCGACGTCACAGTCGGGCGACACCGGCGAAGGATCGGAGGGAGTCGAGGGCGTCCTCTCGGACGTCGAGGAAGAGCTCGAGGAGTTCGCCGACGAAGCACAAGACAAGCTGCGCGAGTACGGTGATCAGCTCCGTCACTATTGGGAGCGAGCGGTGGATTACGCCCGCCGCAATCCGGTCCCCGCCTCACTCATCGCCGTCGCGGCCGGCTACGCGGTCGGACGCCTGACTCGGAGGGTCGCCTGATATGGCCGATCCAGCCCGATCCATGATCGGCGATCCCGACGTCGACGACACCGACACGTACGGCGCCTCGGGCGATCCGGAGACCGAATCCTACGACGAGGAGCGCCACGGCGGTCGCCGGCACTTCTACACCTACGCGACCAGCGGTCGCTATCGTCCGCGCTCACGTGTCTTCACCGAGGCGCAGCTGCGTCAGCTGACGCAGCGTGGCCGCGAGCTGCTCGAACGAGCGTTGCGGGAGCGTCCGGCCGCCACGATCGCGGGGGCGTTCGCGTTCGGGTTCGTGCTCGGCAACGGGCTCCCGACCCCGATCGCTCGTGCCGCGACCGGCCTCGGCATGCGGATCTTGGTCCAGCACCTGTTCGGTGACGCGACCGAGGCTTGATTGACGCGGCCGCGGGCGGCCGACTGAACATTCATTCGCTTCATTTCTCAATCACCCAACAACCACAAGTACTCGAGCAAGCCTCGAGAGGAGAGATCGATGGACATGGAAAAGCGAGATATTCTGTCTGCACTCGGACTGCAGCCCACCATCAACGACTATTTGATGCCGGCTCTCGGCATCTTCGGCCTCGGCGCGCTCGTTGGCGCTGGCGTGACCATGTTCGTCACGCCGCGGAGCGGTCGTGACCTGCGTCGTCAGGTCCGCCAGCGCTTCGAGGACATCGGCGAGGAGTTCGGCATGGGCGAGCAAGAGCAAGAGCAGGGGCGGAGCAACGGCAACGGACGCTCGCGCTGGCGCTCGAGCGAGTCGGGCCGCGGCTCGGAGGAGTCGTTCGGCAGCGGACGTAGCGGCGGTGCGAGTGGAATGAGCACGGGCGGCGTCTCGGGCTACGGAGGCGATGTCGGCGGAGGCTATGGCCAGGGTCGGGAGGGCTACGGCCAGGGCCGGGAGGGCTATGGCCAGGGCCGGGAGAGCTACAGCGGCCAAGGATATGGCGGCGGGTCGTCGGGCTATGGCGGGTCGTCGAGCGGCATGGGCGGGTCGGCCGGTGGTGTTGGCGGGTCGTCCGGCAGCATGGGCGGGTCGTCGTCGGGCTACGGCGGAGCGTCCAGCGGCTCCGACATCGGCAGTCAGGGCGGCTCGACCAGTGGCGGCTCGTCCACGAGCGGCTCACATGGCGGCTCGAGCTACGGCTCGAGCGGCTCGGGCTCGAGCGGTGGCGGTTCGACGAGCGGCTCCAGCTCGACGGGCTCGGGCTCGAGCGGCGGTTCGACGAGCGGCAGCTCGGGCAGCGGCGGCTCCGGCAAGAGCGGCAAGGCGGCCTGAGCGAAACGCGGGGGACCCTGGGGTCTCTCTTCGACGAGAGCGAGGTGCCTCGACCGGGGCCCTCGCTCTTCGCGTCTAGCTGAGTCCAACTGCGCGAGCCGAACGAGCGCCGAACCAAAAGGAAGAGGCCTCCTGGTAGAGGCCTCTGGTCGTCTCGGGCAGATCCGGTTCTCGTGTTCGAGGTTCCCGCGGGACCTCGGGTTCGTTGAACGCGTCCAAGCGCGGGAGGATGACGCGTCGGTCGAAGACGTCGACCAGGTTCGTGGGGTCGACCGTGAGGCCGAAGCGAGCTGGCGTCGTGACCCGCCCCAACCTTCCCCAGCCTTGGCTCGACGCTAGGCTGGCTCAGCCGCGGTAGGGGGCAAGAGCGACGGCTGGCTCGCTGATCAGGAGTGTGGCTCAGGCCGCGGTGGCCATGAACCCTGCTGTCGGAGGCTGACTCGGTGGGCGACGCGCTTTGGCGCTTGCCCGAGCCGGGCTAGACGGGTCCTCCTTTCGGGGCTGCAGCCCGCGGGTTGGGAGAAGGGGTTCGGATCGGACGATGAGTTTCGATCATGCACACCTCCTGTGCCGGGTGCCTGAGGCGACAAGGCGATCGTAGCAGCGCCACGAGGACCCGCCAAACCCCTTCGCAAGTCGGCTCGACGGCGAGCAATCCGCCGATTGGAGCCATTCAGTGCGTGGTTGGAGCCGAACGAGCGAGCCTGTCGATTCTTCTGCTCGTGCAACGAATCGATCACGACCCACGCATGGGCCGGAGGTAATTCGGTCCTCGTGGCGCCGACGAAGAAAACTCCTCGGCGCCGCGAAGGTCGAATCAGCACACTCGTAGCGCTTGGTGCAATCGATCGCGATCTACCGGCCGAGCAGCGTGCCGAGCAGGCCCTTCTTCTTGGCCGCGACCGACAGACCCAGCTCCTCTGCGATTGCGCGCAGCTTGTCCTCCTGCTCGGAGGTGAGCTTCTTGGGCACGGTCACGTTCACGCGCACGTGATGGTCGCCGCGCGAGCGCCCGCGGCTCTCGAGCACTGGAATGCCTTGGCCACGGCGAGTGATCAGCGTGCCGGGTTGAGTGCCGGGCTCGATGTCGAGCTCGGCCGTACCCGAGAGCGTGGGGATCTCGACCTTGGTCCCGAGCGCGGCTTGGAACATCGAGACCTCGACCTCGCTGAGGATGTCGTACTCGTGCCGCTCGAAGCGGGGATCGGGCTCGACCCGCAGGACCACATAGAGGTTGCCAGGTGGGCCTCCCTGTACGCCGGGCTGACCCGCACCGGGGATTCGCAAGGTCTGGCCGTCGTCGACGCCCGCGGGGATCTTGACGGTCAGCTTGGTCTCGCGCTGGACCGAGCCGCTACCCGAGCAGGTGGCGCAAGGGCTCTCGATGATCTGACCGCGGCCACGGCAGCGCGGACAGGTGGTTTGCACACGGAAGAAGCCCTGGCTGTGCACGACCTGACCACGGCCTTGGCACTCGCGACACGT
>CBFGLP010000743.1:0-5471 GCA_965649595.1 uncultured Myxococcales bacterium
GAAGTCGAGGTCGCCGACCCAGGTGTGCAGGGCGTTGATCGAGACGTTGACGTCGGTGACCGTGCCCGCGACCGGGATGTTGATGATCGAGGGGTTGTTGATGCCCGGGCCCACCCCGGTGATCGCCAGGTTGGGGCTCACGCAGGCG
This sequence comes from uncultured Myxococcales bacterium, assembly GCA_965649595.1. Lineage (GTDB taxonomy): Bacteria > Myxococcota_A > Polyangia > Nannocystales > Nannocystaceae > Plesiocystis. Next base: position 149 of record CBFGLP010000743.1, read on the forward strand.
GTGTAGGGGTTGGGCACGGCGATGCACTGGGCCGTGTTGAACCCGCACGACGCGTTGCACGAGAGCGTGCCGCCGCCCGCGAAGCCCTGCGAGACGCAGGTCTGGCCGGCCAGGTTGGCGCCGTCGCATGCCTCGCCCGGGTTGATGTTTCCATCGCCGCAGCTGTAGCAGCCCGACGTGTTGAAGTTGCAGTTGTTGGGACTGAAGCAGGCCAGCGTGCCGCCGCTGAACCCTTGCGATTGGCAGGTGTTGTTCCCAAGCTGGGCGGCCGTGCAGTTGGCCCCTTGGTTGCCGCAGTCGCACTGATCTCCGCCGTTGACGAGGCCGTCGCCGCAGAAGTTGTTGGCGCACTGGCTGGTGTTGAAGCTGCACGAGTTGGTGCAGCCGAGCGTTCCGCCGCCAGGGAAGCCCTGAGTGACGCAGGTCTGCCCGTTGAGGTTGTTGAAGTCGCATTGCTCGGCGCCCTCGATGACCCCGTCGCCGCAGTCGGTGCAGTCGGCGGTCTCGTAGTCGCTACAGTCGGCCTTGCAGGCCAAGTTACCGCCGTCGAAGCCCTCGGTCTGGCAGGTCGCTCCGCCGAGCACGCCCGGCTCGCAGACCTCGGCGCCCGAGACCACGCCGTCGCCACACACCGAGCAGTTGCCGGTGTCGATCGTGCAGTCGGCGTCGCAGGTCAACGAGCCCTCGTCGAAGGGCGTGCCGGCCATGCTGTCGAAGTCGCCGCAGGTCTTGCCGCCGAAGTCGGCCCCGTCGCACTCCTCCTGGCCCTGCTGCTCCGCGTCGCCGCACGAGTAGCAGCTCGCGGTGTTGAACGTGCAGCCCTCGGTGCAGTCGAGCAGGCCGTCGTCGAAGCCGAGGCTCTGGCAGGTAGCGCCGTTCAGATCGGCCTTGTCGAGGGTCTCGCTGGGCGGCTCGCACTGCTCGGGCGCGGTGACTGTCCCGTCGCCGCAGCCGCTGCACTGGCTGAAGTCGTAGGTGCAGTCCTCGGTGCAGCCGAGCGGCTCGTCGGCGTTGCCGAGGCTGAGATCGGCGCAATTGCTCGACTCGCCGAGATCCCGACCGTCGCACTCTTCACCCGCGTCAACCATGCCATTGCCGCACGCGTCGCAGTTGCTGGTGTCGAGCGTGCAATTGGCCGTGCACGTGAGCCCGCCGCCGCCAAAGCCCTCGCTCTGGCAGGTCTTGCCGCCGAGATCACCGCTGTCGCACTCCTCGGCGCCCTCGATCTGACCGTTGCCACACTCGCCACCGCCGTCCTCGGTGGTCGACTCGTCGTCGCTGCTCCCATCGTCGGTGGTCTCGTCCTCGGTCATCGGGTCGTCACCGAACTCGTCGAGTGAGGTGAAGGTCGGATCGAGGGTCTCCGCGCCGGGGTCCTCTCCCTTCGCACAGCCGATCACGCTCACGCACGAGACCAGGACCGGCGCGGCGAGACGAGCGAAGCTCGGCGTCGTCGCACGCCCGGAGGAAGCAAGCCAAACGAGTCCACGTTGCATCGGCCAGATTTTAGGCACGAGCGCGTCTACGATGGAAGATCGAAGCAATCCCACCAGCTCGTGGGGCGATATCGGGAGGTCGAGAGGGCCGAGGGGCTCGGCTCAGCGAGCAGCCGCGGCCTCGAGCTGAACCAGGCGGACGTCGACCTCCGCGAGCAGCTCGGACGCTCGCTCGGCGATCACCGCCACGTTGCGCCGAGCCCAGGCATGAACCTCGTGCTCGTGCCTCGGCGGAACCGCCAGGGCCGGGCGTGTGGCGAGGATCCGAATCAGCCGCTCGGCCACGAAGTCCGGCTGCGCGTAGGCCTCGGGCACCGGCGCGCCAGCGAGCCGCCGACACATCGCTCGAAAGCGATCAGCCGGGGAATCGAAGCTCGGCGGGTGCCAGACGAGATCATCCGCGGCCGTGGCCGCGATCGAAAGCGCCGACCGGTAGCTGGTCGGAACGCCGCGCTGCTGCACGAGCCAGCCGTCGAGCAGCAGCTCGACCCCGACGTGACCGATCGCTAGCGCCGGGCCCCCGTCGAGCCCGCGCGCCTCGAGCTCGTCACGGGCTCCGTCCATCAACGCGATGAAGATCGGTGCGCCGTGAAAAGCATCGTCGCAGACGTGATGAAAGGCGACCCCCGCCCTCAGCTCCGCACCCAATCGCGGCTGCGTGACCACCCCACGCAGCCGCAGACCGGCCATGCTCGCGAAGTCCGGGAGCATCGATCCTAGAATCCACGCTGGATTGTCGCGACGTTGCTCGGCGAGCAGCGCATGGGCGAAGAAGTTCACGCCGCCCAGCCTCCCCGGAGCGCGCGCCAGCGCCGGAGCCCAGGCGCCTGCTCGAACCAGTGCACGCTTCCGAGCGGCAGCTCGAGCCCGTCGAACTCGAAGAACTCGCGGCCGAGCAGCCGAGCCACGATCGCCTTGATCACGCCCTTGTGCACGACGACCAGCAGGCGCTCGGCTCCAGACGCGAACGCCTGCTCGATGACGCCCGGCACCGCCGCCTGAACCCGCGCGACGAAGCCCCGCCTCGACTCGCCCTCGGGGAACCCAAACTCGGGTCCCTCGCTCGCCCAGCGGGCGTGGTTCTCGGGGTCCCGCTCGGCCACCTCCGACCAGGTCCAGCCCTCCCAACGACCGAAGTCGATCTCACGGAACGCTTCGATCGGCTCGATCTCGATCGGCGGATGATGCATGTGCTCGAGCACCACCTCGGTCGATCGCCTCGCGCGGATCATCGGGCTGGTCAGCACGCGATCGAAGCGGAGCCCGCCGAGCTCGCGGCCGGCTGCGGCCATCTGGGCTTCGCCGTCGGAGGACAGGGCGAGGTCGGTGGAGCCGTAGAGGCGGATCGACGACTGGCCCACGGTCTCTCCGTGGCGGACGAGCACGAGCTCCGGCACGGCCAAACGATAGCAGCAGCGCGGCTCAGGCGGTGCGAGCGTCGGCAACCATCGCCGCCAGCCGATCGAGCCCCCGCTCGACCTGCTCGCGCTCGGGCCCGAAGCTCAGCCGCACGAACCCCGCCAAGCGCGAGGGGATGTGCCCACGCCGCTTGCCGGGGTCGACGTCGAAGAACACCCCCGGCACGCAGATCACCTGCCGCTCGAGCGCGTGGCGGAAGAAGCTCATCCCGTCGGACAGCGGCTCGGGCAACCCGCGGAGATCTGCGAAGCAATAGAACGCGCCCTCTGGCCCGCCTTGCTCGCGTCCGACCACGCCGATGCCGACCGCCGCGAGGCGATCGAGCATCAGCGCGCGCTTGTCCGAGAACGCCCGCTGGATCGCCGCCGCCTCGCGATCGGCCAGCGCCGCATCGACCAGCGGCAGCGCGGCCTTCTGCAAGCTGTGCGGCGCGCCACCGTCGAGGAAGCTGCCCGCCGACGCGACCCGCTCGATCACCGCCTTGGGTCCGACCGTCCACGACAGCCGCAGCCCCGGGTAGCGCCAGTTCTTGGTCAGGCCGTCGACTACGACCACCGGATCCCGATCGACGTCCTCGACGTAGGCGCACGCGCTCACGCTGCGCGGCACCTCGCCCGTGCGCGGGTCTGGTCGGTAGAGGTAGTGGGCGTAGAACTCGTCGAGGATCAGCGCGCAGCCGAGCTCGCGCGCCGTCGCAACCCAGGCGGCCAGATCGTCGCCTGCAACCAAGCGCCCGGTCGGGTTGCAGGGGTTCGAGAGCAGCACACCGCCGAGCCCGCTGCCGACGATCGCGTCGCGCAGCGCCTCGGGGGACAGATAGAAGCCGTCGCGCTCGCGCAGCACGATCGGGATCGGCACGAACGCCCGGAAGATGTCGAGCAGCTCCTCGTAGGCCGTGTAGTCGGGCAGCACGTGGCCGAGGTTGACGCTGCCGAGCGAGGTCGCGATGCGGGTCAGCCCCGCGCGACCACCCGCTGCGATCGCCACGTTCTCGGCCGAGTAGCGGGTCGGCATGCCCCGGCGATAGCGCTGGTTGTAGAGCTCGGCGACTGCCTCGCGCAGCTCGGGCATGCCAGCGACTGGCGCGTACTCGGAGGTGCTCGCGTCGAGCTCGATGTTCGAGAGCCGAGGCGAGCAGTCGGGCAGCTCCCCGGTCTCGGGCGCCCCCTGTCCGAGGTTGCACCACTGCGGATGCCCATAGAAGAACCCGCGCTTGCCGGCCTCGGCCATCACGTAGATGACCCCGGTGCGTGGCACCGGCCGGAACATGCTTGCGAGGTTCGTCGCCGGGGACGACACCCCGGCTTCGCCCGAGCTCTCGTCGCTGGCCATGGGCCGCGTCAGGGCGCCGGGGTACCGAACTTGAACTGCAGGAAGAGCACCAGCGACAGAATCGCCAAGAACGTGATCAGGGCGAACCACGCCATCGCGTTGACCCCGGGGATTTGGGGATGGTCGTCCTGCTTCGGCTTCTCGGTGGCCATGGTCGTTATCGGGGGCGTGCCCGTCGACCGACGAGTACACCACAACGGCGACGCTTGCTAGTGCCCGGCAAAGCTCGCGCGATCAGCCGCAGACAAGCCCTTGCGATCGCTCACGCGGGCGGCTGACTCAGACCCCCCATCAGCCGCGGGCGGCTGACTCAGACCCATCCGCGGGCGGCTGACTCAGACCCATCAGCCGCGGGCGGCTGACTCAGACAGCACCGCGCGGGCCTGCTCGAACACCCCGCGCAGCATCGGCGCGGTGAGTCGCCCAGTAAAGGTGTTCTGTTGGCTCGGGTGGTAGCTGCCGAGCAGCACGTAAGGCCCGACCTCGGCCTGCGCTCCATGACCGAAGCGCGGCTTGGGTCGAGCACGGTGGCCATGCTCGGCGAGGACCCGCAGCACGCCGTCCCAACCGAAGCTGCCGAGCGCGACGATCACCTGCACGCGCTCGAGCAGGCGCAGCTCGTCGATCAGCCAAGGGATACAGGTGTCGCGCTCCTCGATCGTGGGCTTGTTGTCCGGCGGCGCGCAGCGGACCACCGCGGCGACCCAGGCGTCCGTCAGCGCCAGCCCGTCGCCGCGCGCTACCGAGGTCGGCTGGTTGGCGAAGCCGGTCTCGTGCAGCGCCCGGTATAGCCAGTCGCCCGAGCGATCGCCCGTGAACACGCGGCCGGTCCGGTTACCGCCGTGCGCCGCGGGGGCGAGGCCGACGATCAGCAAGCGAGCCTTCGGATCGCCGAAGCCCGGCACCGGGCGGGCCCAGTAGGTCTCGTCGGCGTAGGCGGCCCGCTTGACCACGGCGACCTCCTCGCGCCACTCGACCAGGCGCGGGCACGCGCAGCAGCGGGTCAGCTCGCGCTCTAGGGTCTCGAGCTTGCGGTAGCGCTTGGCAGGCATGCTTCAGAAGCACTCGACCGGCGC
>CBFGLP010000744.1:0-2101 GCA_965649595.1 uncultured Myxococcales bacterium
CCTCGACCTTGGCCAGCGCGGTGTCGGCCCGCCCGAGCACCCGGTCGGTCTTGTCGAGCAGGCCCGGCAGGCGGTTGGCGGTGGTCGTGGCGATCCGATCGACGTTGCCGATGATCCGGGGGATCCGCGGATCCTCGAGCAGGGTGTTGACGTTGTCGATCAGCTTGCCGACGTCGTCCTTGTTGTCCTCGGCGAGCTGGCGCAGCGCGGTCACGCTAGCCCGCGCGTCGTCGACGGTCTGGGCGATCTCTTCCCGCGTCACGATCGGCGGCCCGCCGTCCTCGCCCGCGGCCTTGGCCAAGAGCCCGTCGACGCGCCCGACCAGCGGTGAGAGCACTGCCGCGATCGACTCGTCGCCACCGAGGATCGGCTCGAGCGCGTTGAGGACCTGGTCGATCTCGAAGGTCGTGCGGACGTTGACGATCTCGCTGCCGTCGGCGAGCAGCGGCGCGTCGGGGTTGCCCGGCTCGATCTGCAGGTACTTCTCGCCGAGCAGGCTCTTGGCGCGGACCAGCGCGATCGCGTCCTCGTGGACCTCGACGCCCTCGTCGATGCGCAAGGTCAGCACCGCGATGTCGTGCTCGACGCTCACGCGCTCGATCTCGCCGACCTGCACGCCGGCGATCTTGACCGCGTTGTCCGTGACCAAGCCGGCGGCGTGATCGAGCCGGACCTCGTAGCGCGTGCCCTTCTTGCCACCGAGCGCTCCGATGTTCGAGGCCAGCCAGAGCAGCAGCCCGAGCGTGATGATGACGAAGGCGCCGAGAGAGACGTACTTGCGGTTCATGGACTAAACGACCTTGATAGGCCCCTGCGTCGCGCGAGTGAAAAACTGGTTGAGCGCCGGGTGGTTGTCGGCGAACACCTGCTCGGCCCGGCCGTAGGTGACCAAGCGGCCGTTGGCCAGCATGCCGATCGTGTCGGCGACCTTGCGGGCCTCGGCGGTGTCGTGGCTGATGATGATGAAGGTCATCCCGAGCGTGCGGTGCAGCTCGAGGATCAGCTCGTCGAGCGTCGCCGACATGACCGGGTCGAGGCCCGAGGAGGGCTCGTCACAGAGCACGATGTCGGGATCGATCGCGATCGCGCGAGCGAACGCGACCCGCTTGCGCATGCCGCCGGACAGCTCGCTGGGGAACTTGCGCTCCGAGTGGGCGACGCCGACCCGCGCGAGCCGATCCGAGACCTTCTCGCGGATCTGCTGCTCGGTCATGCTCGTGTGCAGGCGCATCGGGAACGCGACGTTGTCGAACACCGTCATGTCGTCGAACAGCGCGCCGTCCTGAAACAGCATGCCGAAGCGACGACGGATCCCGAACAGCTTCTGGCGATCGCGGGCGCGGCCCTCGTCGAGCTCGGCCACGTTCTCGCCGAACACCAGCACTCGGCCCTGATCGGGCTTGAGCAGGCCGACCAGGCAGCGCAGCAGGACCGACTTGCCGGTGCCCGAGGGCCCGAGCATCACCATGATCGAGCCGCGCTCGACGGTCAGGCTGACGCCGTCGAGCACCTTGTGGCTGCCGAACGACTTGCTGACGTTCTCGAGCACCACGGCGGGCGGCTGGGCAGGGGTGGGCTTTATCGCGTTCATCGCTTCACCCGTAGATCATCCACGACAGCAACAGATTGACGACGATGCACATCACCGCGCCGTGCACGATCGCCAAGTTGGTCGCGATTCCGACCCCCTCGGCGCCATCGCGCTTGGCCACGCTGTAGCCGTGGAAGCAGGAGATCACTGCGATCAGCCAGCCCATGACCAGGCCCTTGAATACCCCGGTGAGGATGTCGGAGAGCTGGACCTGATCCTGAACCTGCGAGATGAAGCTGCCGGGGTCGAGGCCGAGCTGCCAGACCGCGCCCGCATAGGACGCCGCGAGCCCGACCACGTCCGCGTAGCCGCACAGGAGCGGCAGCGCGATCGTGACCGCCCACAGCCGCGGCGCTACCAGGTAGCGGATCGGATCGACCGCCATCACCTCGAGCGCCTCGATCTGCTCGCTGATCTTCATGTTGGCCAGGCTCGCGGCCAAGTTGGCGCCGATCCGGGCGCCGCACACGACCGCCGCCATCACCGGGTAGAGCTCGCGCACGCCCCCGA
>CBFGLP010000745.1:0-6852 GCA_965649595.1 uncultured Myxococcales bacterium
CGCCGCTTGGGATGCTCGGGCTCGGGCTCGACAGTGCCCGGAGCCAGCTCCGCGACTGGGGGGCTGAGCAAGGCTTCGTCGGCCCGTCCGGATCGAAGGGCTGCTTCGTCGGCCCGTCCGGACCGAAGGGCTGCTTCGTCGGCCCGTCCGGATCGAAGGGCTTCTCGTGCCGCGGGTTTGGCTTCTGACCTCGGATTCATGGCTCCGTCCGGCACCATAATCTTACCCTCACGTGAGAGTTTGATTTTGTGGTCGCACCATGACCGGGGTGGGTCGAGCTGTCAAGGTGTGGCGGTCCGTTGGGCCAAATCTGGGCCATTGAAGCCAATGGCCGGGGTACGAGCAGATCCTTGGGCGATGCGCAGAGGACGGTCGATTCTCCACCAAACGTGAGAATCAGCCGACGCACCGCGCCGGCTGATTCCCTTTCGAGGTCCTTCGGTCCAAACGGACCGCGATCACTGCTTCCGAGGAATCTTGCCCGGAATGATCTTGGGCCGGTCGGGGCGACCGCCACTATCGCCGCCGTCGGCACCGTCGCCGCCCTCAGCGTTGTCCGGCGTCGGATCTGGCGTGGGGTCCGGCGTCGGGTCCGGCGTCGGATCCGGCTTCACGTCCGGGTTGGTGTCCGGCTTCGGCTTCGGCTTCTTCTTGGGCTTCTTCGACTCCTCGACCGCCTTCTCGGCGGTGCCTTCTTGGATGTCGAGCTCCTCGGCGATCGCCTCGTTGCGTTGACCCGCGAAGAAGGGCAGCGCGACGGCACCGGCAGCGACCATGGCTCCGACACCCGAGGCGACCAGCGCCTTGTCGGCCTGACCCGAGCGAGCCTTGTACGACGCGAGCCGCGGCGAGCTCGGGTACTGGGCGACCAGCGGACCGTAGGCGGTCGCCGGATCGGTGCCGTTGGCGACCGCGGCCGCGGCCGCGAGCGCGGCTTGGCCCTCGGGATCCGCCTGGTGACCGATCGCCTGCACGGCCATGTGCAGCTGGACCTTGCCGGCGTCGTGCGTCAGCCAGAGCGTGCCGCTCGACAGCGGCGAGCTCAGGTCGAGGAACGCGAGCACGAGGTCGGGGCTGACCTCCGGCACGTTCTTGAGCGCGGTCGTGACGAGGTTGCGCGTCTGCGGGCTGTGCAGGGCGTCGAGCGGCAGGTGGGTGATCATGCTGACCCGGTTGGCCGCGAGCGCCTCGGACAGCATCGGCGGGAGGTAGGCCTCGAGGCCATCGCTCGCGCCATCACCCTCGACCGCGGCGACGCTGCCGATCGCCTCGGGGCTCGCACCGACTGCGATGTGCAGAGCGCCGTTGGCCGCGAACACCCAGCCGTCGATCGTCAGACCGGTGAGCCCGGCGAGCACGTCGGCCTCGGGCACGCCCTTGAGACCGGCGTGGAAGGCCGAGACCGTCGCGCCGCCGACCGAGATGTCCTGCATCCCGATCGTCCACTCGCCGCCTTCGACCTTGAGCTCCTTTTGGAGCTCCTTCTCGACCTTCTTGAGCTCCTTGTCGACCTCCGCGGCAAGCTCGGCCCAGCCAGCGGTGTCGGTCATGCCCAGCTGCAGAGCGACCGTCGCGGGCTCGTAGTGACCGGCGAGCAGGAACTCGCCATCGAGCGCCCCCGCGAGCTGCTTGAACCCGGCCGGAGCAGACGGATCGGCGGTCATCTCGGCGATCGCGGGGGCCATGACGGCCGGAGACACGCGCGCCCAGATGAAGCCAGCGCCGGGCTGGACCCCCCGCAACAGCTTGCCCGGGCCCGGCGTCATCGCTTGCGACATCTCTTGGAAGTCGGCGTTGTCGGCCGGCGGCGACATGCTGAGGATCGCCAGACCGGGCATCGTGTCGATCGTGATCGTGCCGCCCTCGACGTCCGCGATGATGTTCGACTTCTCGAAGTCGACGCCCGCGAGCGTACCGGTCCAGCGGTCGCGCAGCAGCTTGGCGTTGTCGGCTCCCCCCGCCGTGTACGCGTCGAGGTCGGCCTGGTCCTGCGCACAGACCATGTAGCTGGCGACGTTCTCGATCGCCTTGCAGACCATCTTCATGTCCTCTTGCGGACTGACGGTCTTGACCAGGTTGGCGAGCGCCTCGGGCTTGTCGCCGGCGTAGAAGATGTATTCCTTGTCGGCGACCTCGGCGAAGATCATGCCCTTCTTCAGGTCGACGCCGCTGTTGGCGATGGTCTGCTTGGCGAGGTCGTACTGCCCCTTGACCATCGGGAAGGCCGCGCCCATAGCCGCGAACTCGGCGAGATCGGGGTTGCTCGCCGCGGCGGTGGCCAAGCGTTGGATCGGTCCGCCAGCGATGTTGCTGGCCGCGTCGAGGTAGCCGAGGAACACGCTCGCGTCACGAACGACCAGCAGGGTCTCGACGTCGGCGGCCGACGTCATCTTGGGCGTGATGCCGAGCAAGTCATCGAGGCTCGTCAGCTCGACGGCGGCGACCGGCGGTGCGGCGAGAGCCGTCGTCGGCAGACCCGCCTCCTGAGCGACCGCGATCTCGGCCTTGGCTTCCTCGGTATGCGGCTGCTCGGCCGGCTTCGCCTCGTCTTCCTTGGCCTTGTCCGCTTCGGCGTCGGCTTCTTCGGTTTTCTTCTCTTCTTCGCCTCCGATGACGCTCTTGACCTGCTGGCAGCCGCTCAGCACGAGCACGAGCGACGCGATCGAGAGCAGGCTCTTCGACGGCATCCCGGCACTGGGGTGTGTGCGCATGGGGCGGACTATACAGGATCGGAGCAAGCCCCGCCGAGCTACGATGCCCTCGCACCTAGTGATCCCGTGTGCGGAACATTGTGGGCCTTCGGTCGAGAGAGAACACCGATTGAAATCATGGAGCAACGGATGGTGGGCTCCTTGGCCGCCCACGGCGCCCGACTCCGGGCACTATCGCCCCCGAGAAACGTGAGCCAGCGTGCGTCGATACGGCCAGATGTCCTAACCATTCCGCTCGCTGAGGTCACTCCCAGATTACCGGCCTGGCCAGGCGGAAGCTCGGGACGAGGCAATGCGAGACCCCAACGACAACAACCCTCTCCTCGAACAATTCGAACGTGGTGGTCTGATTGATCTCGACCAGCTGCGCATGCGCAGCCGCCTGCTTCACCGCATCTTCGGCGATCCCGAGCTTGGTCCGCGGGTCGGGCCTCATGTTGTGCTGCGCAAGCTCGAGCGAGCCTCCGTCCCGACCTTCCTCTCCCATGACACGCGACGTGGGGTCCGAGGGGTCCTGCAGGTCCTTCCGGCGCTGCCCGAGGCTGCGATGGAGCAGCTATGGACCGACATCGCCGCGTTCTCGCGCATCAGCGATCCCCACGTCCCGGCGCTGCTCGATCATGGGGTCTTCGAAGATCGCATCTGGATCGTGACCGCCTTCCATCAGACGGTCTCGATGCGGGACTGGTTGTGCTCGCAACCACGCGGCTGGGCCGAGGTGATCGAGCAGATGATCGGCCTCGGCCATGGGCTCGCGCGCCTGCACGAGCAGGGCTTGGTCCACGGTGAGGTCGGCCCCGACGCGTTCGTAGTTTGCCCGAATGACCGCGCGCTGCTGCTCGATACGCTCCCAGCGATCGCTCGCCGGCTCGTCGAGCACCAAGAACCAGCCTCGTTCAACCTGCCGAAGGCCAGCAAGCCCACGCTAGCCGACGATCAGGCCGATCTCGGCGTGGCAATCCACGGCGCACTGCTGGCGCTCGAGAGCCAACACGACGTCGAGCTGCCCAGCTGGCTCGTCCCGATCCTGCATCGCACCATGTCGACCCGACCCGACCATCGCTGGTCGAGTGTTCAGGCGCTCGTCGATCACCTCGAGCACCGCCTGCGAATGCGACCGCGCCTGATGGTCATCTCTGGCGGAGCCGCGGCCTAGCCCGGGATCATTTCGTCACGGCCCAGCACTTCGAATCTGGCTCGCATTCACCTCGCGATTGGGGACGCCTCATGTCGAACGACACGCTCGAACACCTGTCCGACGAGACCCTCTACAGTCGCTGGAGCGCAGGAGATCAGACGAGCGGACGCGTGCTGATAGCCCGTCGCTTCGAGGGTGTCTGCAAGCTGATCCGAAGCCTACTCGCTGGACCCGAGGTCGAAGATGCGATCCAGCAGGTGTTCGAGCGTCTGGCCACCCGGGCTCGCCGCGGCGAGCCGGTCGAGAACGTCAGGGCGTTCGTGGCTGGCATGGCTCGCAACGTCGTGCGCGAGCGGCTGCGCTCGATGGCTCGGCAGCCGGTCGATCTCGCCGAGCAGAGCCTCGAGGACATCCTGCCCAGCCAGAGCGCTCGACTGGTCATGCTCGAGGAGCATCGCTTGCTGCTCAAGGGCCTGCATCGCCTGCCGATCGACGATCAGATCTTGCTCGAGCTGCGCTACTGGGAGCGGATGCGGACCCGCGAGCTCGCGCAGGCGCTCGGGGTCAAGCACAACACTCTGCGCAGTCGGCTGCGTCGTGCCCAGGCCCGCCTCGAGGCGCTGCTGGCCGAGCTGGCCGCGAGCGACAAGGGCTACGACAGCACGTTCGGCTCGATCGATGGCTGGGCTCGCGACATCCGTGGTCGCCTGATTCCCCACTCTCGCGACTGCGCCTGACTACTGATCGCTCCCAGATCGCATGAACGAGCCCCTTCGAGCGGCTCGTTCGCGTTCAATCCGGGCAGTCGCGATTGTGTGGGCCAGACTCCAGGAGACCCACGCTCGCCGAGCAACTCGTGACCGATTCCTTCAAGTCTGGGCGGCTTCCGACCGCCCTTCGCGAGCCCCTCGAGGCCGGGCGGTCTTCGGCCGTCCCCCTCGACCTCCGTGCACTACGGGCGCTGGCGTGGCCTCCGTGCACTACGGTTGACACACGTGAGAAACAAGCTCACAAAGGTGAACCGGATTCACGAATCGTGCGAATCTTCGCACGCCCCCCGCGTATGCGAGAAAAGCGCCGAGAAGCGACCATCGAGCGGATCGTCGAGACCGCCCTACACCTGCTCGAAACCGAGGGTTACGAGAGTCTCACGATCCAGCGCCTCGCCAAGGAGCTGGGCTACGCCGTCGGTGCGCTCTACCGCTACTTCCGCTCCAAGGACGCGCTGCTGGTGGCGCTGCTCCACCGCGTGATGGAGGGCATCGGTGAGGACATGCAGACCGCCCTCGCGCTGGTCCAGCAGCGGATCGACGAGGAGCGCGCGAGCGAAGCTCGCGAGCCCGGGCTGACGAGCGACGAGGGCTTGCTGCGGCTCTTGGTCTGCGCGCACGCCTATGTCGACGTGGCGCGGCTGCGGCCGTCGGAGTTTGGCTTGATCAGCACGCTGATCGGAGACCCGCGCGAGTTCTTGGCGACCGAGGCCGCAGCGCCGCTGGTCCCGATGCTGATCCGCCTGCAGCTGACGCTCGCGAGCGTGCTCGAGGAAGCCGTCCGAGCCGGCGCGCTGGCTCCCGGCGAGTCCCGCGAGCGCGCCGTGATCCTGTGGTCGGCGGTGCAAGGGGTGATTCAGCTGCGCAAGCTCGGCCGCTTCGGCGTCGCTGGTGTCGAGCTCGAGCGCTTGGTCCCAATCGCGCTGGATACCCTGCTGCTCGGTTGGGGAGCCAAGCGCGAGCAGCTCGATCACGTGCAACGAAAGGCGCGCGACCTGGCCAAGCAACTCGAGCTCGCACGAGCAGAGGCTGCCGAGCCATCCGAGCCGGAGCCAACGAATTCACCCGAGATGTCCGCCGAGTCGATCGTCCCCGATCTCCGATCGGAGCCGAGCTCGGATCCCGGCATCTCCGAGACCAACGACCCCGAGCCACGAGGTGAAGCATGACGATGATGGCCAAGCTCGAAGATCGTGACGACCTCGCAGCCCTCGACCGACCGACGGTGAAGCTCCGCTATCGCCTGCACGGGCAGGACGACTGGCAAGAGCGCGAGGTCGCGTTCGAAGAGTTCTTCGGCGGACGAGTCGACGATCCGGACGACCTCTTTCACGACGTCGACTGGATTCCCCGCCACGCGACCGGCGACATGCTGGCCGACGTCGAGACCACCGACCTCGCGGTCACCGAGCTGAGCTTCGAGGGTGAGCTCGGGCAGCGACTGACGATCAAGGAGACCTTCTGGAACCACGGTCGCAGCCGCGTCATCGAGGTCATGCAGCAGACCGATCCCGACGACGAGCCCTACTGGGAGGTGATCGTCGACCTTCGCCGCGAGTCGGGCACCGAGACCTACGAGCTGATCCGGCTCGGGCGCGAGCACGGAGCGGTGGTGCCGATCCACCACGCCGTCATGCACGCGCGACCCGACGGGAGCACGCAGGACCTGCAGATCTTCCCCGCCCGCTGAGGCGCTCGGAACCGCGCAAGTAGGGCTTAGTCGGCCCGTCCGGGCCGACGGGCTGCTCATGGACGAGTCGCCGCTCGGGGGCGCCGACTCGGAAGTCCCTTTGTCGAGGCTGGATCGTGTTAGATGCCTCCCCATGCAAACACGATCCGTCCTCATCGGGCTCTCGTTCGCCCTGACGGGTGCGCTCGCGTGCGGTGACTCGGGCGACGATGGTCGAGCGGACTCCAACGCGGACGAAGCCGACGCGCTCGGGACCTCGGACAGCACCGCCGATGGCGAGAGCGGCGAGAGTGCCGGGAGCAGCAGCGACACCGACCCGAGCGACACCAGCAGCGACTCGGACACGAACACCGACGCCGACTCGACCGAGTCGGACAGCAGCGGGGACGGCGACGGTGATCCCGACAGCGCCACCACGGAGAGCGAGACCGAGACCGGTGATCCCTGCGAGGGCGTGGAGGAGCAGCCGATCGAGAAGCTGATCTGGATCGCCAACTCTGGTCAGGGCACCGTGTCCAAGATCAACACCGAGACCGGCGTCGA
>CBFGLP010000746.1:0-2457 GCA_965649595.1 uncultured Myxococcales bacterium
CCCGAGGGCAAGTACCTCAAGGTCAAGCTGCTCTCGCTGCTCTGATTCGAGCCCGGAAGCTCGGAGTCGTGCGATCCGTGATTGCATGATTCCGAGCTCGGATATTTGTCTTGACGCGAGCAAAACTGTCGAGACTAATAATCCCATGATTCCGTGCTCGTCGTGCCGCCGCCACATCCGACCGTCCGAGCACGAGTGCCCCTTTTGTGGAGCGCCGGCCCACGCCGAGCCAGCGCGCTCGTCCGCCGGGTGGATGGCCGCGATGCTCGTCGGAGCCTTCGCGCTCACGGCCTGCTCCGGCGAGTCGACGTCGAGCGACGACGAGGCAGGCACGACGACCTCGCCCGACTCGAGCACCGACGACTCGGGCTCCACGACTACCGACTCGAGCACCGACGACACCCTCGATGGCACGACGACGACCGACAACGACGACTCGGTCGACAACGACGACAGCCTGAGCGGGAGCTTCTATGCCGGGCCCGACCCCGACATCATGTACACGTCGACCTGCGATCCCTTCGCGCAAGACTGCCCGGACGGAGAGAAGTGCGTGCCCTACAGCAGCGTCGGCGGCACCTGGGACGCCAACAAGTGCGTACCGATCACGGGCGATGGCCAGCCCGGCGATCCCTGCACCTCGGGCGGCGTGGTCGAGGCGACCGACGACTGCGATGGGTCGAGCGTCTGCTGGTCCGTGCAAAACGTCGAGGGCCAGCTGGTCGGCGTGTGCACGCCCTTTTGCGATGGCACCTCCGACGAGCCAACCTGCGAGCCCGGATTCTCGTGCCTGATCAGCAATGAGGGCTCGGTTACGCTGTGCGTCCCTATCTGTGATCCGCTCGCGCAAGACTGCGGCGATGGGCTCGGGTGCTACTGGCACCAAGGCAGCTTCCAGTGCGTCTTCACCACGCAGGACATCCCCGCGGGCGAGCCCTGTAGCTTCATCAACGACTGCGCGCCAGGTCATGTCTGCGTCGATGCCGAGCAATTGCCGAGCTGCGACGGCCCGTCCTGCTGCGCCGCGTTCTGTGATCTCGACGAGCCGGTCTGCGCTGGCGAAGGGACCGCTTGCGGGGCCTTCTTCGGGCAATCCATGGCGCCGCGCGGCCTCGAGGACGTCGGTATCTGTACGCTGCCCTAGCGGGCAAAATTCATCGTTGGTGATCGAGCGGCGGTAACCGTGGCACTCTCGGGCAACCGCCATGCTCGTCTGCAACGCCTGCCACCGTCACTATCGCTTCGAGGACGCGCGCTGCCCCTTCTGCGGGACGGCCCATCACACCACCGCCGCGCCCGGGCGGATTGGTCTAGCCGCCGCCGCGGCGCTGGCCACCGGTCTGATGCTCTTCGCCTGCACCGGTGACGACGATGGCGACACCAGCGACAGCGACGAGACCACCACCGACGAGACCGGCGACGACACGACCGACACTGGTGACGACACGACCACGACCGACACCGACAGCAGCGGGTCCGAGTACGGCGCCGCGCCGCCGCCCGAGGACGAGCCGACCCACAAGCAGGCGAAGCCGGTCCCCAAGGACTGATCCACGCAGCCCCAGCCAGGATTCGAGACAGCATGTCGTTGACACTCAAAGAAGCCCGCAAGCGCCTGCCGGTGGTCGCCGAGCTGCCCAAGGGCCGCTCGCGCAAGTTCCTGACCAAGGAGGCCGAGGGCCCGGTCCCGCGCCCCTCGCTGGCGGTGTGGGAGTTCACGCTCGCCTGCGACCACCGCTGCCTCCACTGCGGACCTCGAGCCGGCGAAGCCCGACCCAACGAGCTGACCACCGACGAGGCGCTGCGCATGGTCGACGATCTCGCCGAGGCCGGCGTCGGCGAGGTCGTGTTGATCGGCGGCGAGGCCTACCTGCGCAACGACTTCTTGCTGGTCATCCGGCGGATCCGCGAGCGCGGGATGACCTGCACGATGACGACCGGCGGGCTCGGCATGACCCGGGCTCGCGCCGACGCGATGGTCGAGGCCGGCATCGAGAGCGTGTCGGTCTCGATCGACGGGCTCGAGGCCGCCCACGACAAGCTGCGCAACCGCCCGGGCAGTTGGCAGCGCGCGTTCGAGGCGTTGCGCAACCTCCGGGCCGCGGGCGCCCGCGTGGCCTGCAACTCGCAGATCAACCAGGTCAACTTCGGTGACCACGAGCCGCTGCTCGAGCTGATCGCGGCCGAGGGCGTGCACTCGTGGCAGCTGCAGATCACCGTCGCGCACGGCAACGCTGCCTCCAACGCGGACATCATCCTGCAGCCCTACATGTTCCTCGAGCTGTTCGAGCAGCTCGAGCGGATCGTCGATCGATCGATCCAGCTCAAGGTCCGCATCTGGCCGGCCAACAACCTCGGCTACTTCGGCCCGCACGAGGAGCGCCTGCGCGGCAAGCAGAAGCGGCGCACCGGCCATTACAACGGCTGCGAGGCCGGCAAGTCGACGATCGCGATCGA
>CBFGLP010000747.1:0-13019 GCA_965649595.1 uncultured Myxococcales bacterium
CTGGTGCATTGCCCCCGCTCTGCGATCCAAGTCTCCCAATCCAGGATATCGCGCTACTCACGGGTGTGAACGCGTACGTGTGCAGCGATCGCCTCGAGCATCACGACCGCGAGCAAGGTCGGGTCGATGGCGATGTGGTCAGACCCGTCCAAGACCAGCTGGTTGTGCATGACCGCGATCGACGAGCGCGTCTTTGGGTCATGGAGCGCTGTCGCCTGGAACCCCATGACCGCGCCATTGTGTCCAAACGCCCTCACGTTGGCGGTCTCGAGCACGAACACGCCGAGACCGTAGCCACTGGTGCCTGCCGCGGGAACGAAGTCGATGAGCTCGGCTTGGCTGTCGGCGTCGAGGAAGTCGGTCCCCAACAACACCGAGATCCACTCGCGCAAGTCCTCGACGGTGCTGACCAGCGCCCCCGCCGACCAAACCTGCGATGCATGGTAGTCACCCGAGGTGTCCTCCAGCTCCCCCATCCCCCTGACCAGATATCCCGTCGCGGTCGGCTCGTCCCAGACCTCGTAGCCCTCGAGGTAGGTGTGAGCGAGCTGGTTCGGTTGCAGGACCCTAGTACGCAGCGCCTCGGCGTAGGACTGACCGGTCGCCTGCTCGACGATCAGCCCGGCGAGGATGTAGTTGGTGTTCGAATACCAATGAGCCTGCCCTGGGGCTCCCACGGGGCCCAGCGCGACGGCGTAATCGATCAATTCCTGCGGCGACCAGACCCGACCTGGATCGGCGCCGAGGTCTTGCCAAAACGCGCCGCTGTGTTGGTAATCCGCGAGCCCGCTGGTGTGATTGAGCAGCTGGCGAATCGTGATCTCGGCCGCGCCGGGCACGACCATGCCCCACGAGTCGAGCGCGTCGTCGAGACTCAGCAGCCCCTCGCGGGCGAGCACCAACACGAGCGGCGCCGTGTACATCTTGGTCACGCTGCCTGCTCGCAACAGGTGATCGGTGGTCAGCGGCTCCCCGGTTGCGGCGTTCGCTAGTCCCCAGGCGCCCGTCCACGGCTCGCACATCCCGCTACTGACGCTGACCGCGATGCCGACGAGACTCGCCATCGAACGGTAACTATCAATCGCCGTCTCGAGCACCTGGCGCAGCTCCTCGCACTCGGCCTCGCTCCCCTCGCTGGTCGAGCTGTCGTCGCCGACGCTCGCCGAATCCGACTCGGCATCGGGACCAGCATCCGAGCCAGGGCTGTCGGTCTCCTCGCCAGTATCGCCGCAACCAAGCCCGAGCACGAGCCCGAGCGACAGAATCCGCTTCGAGTACCACATTCGTTCGATGTCGATCTTGACGCTCGACAATGTACATGTCCACATGTTTTGCATGTATCAATTGCCGCCACCGCTCAGGGTCGCACCAAGCCCCCGACGTCCCCGCCGAGGTCCTCGATCGAGTCGATCAGAAGCTGCGCGAGGTAATCGAAATTGTGTGCATAACCGCCGGGATCCGCGTTGCTGAGCTGAAAATTGTGGGCCGCCTTCATCAGGCTGGGTGTCCACGCGTCGAAGTGATTGTTGGGGCTCACGTCCTGCACGAGGCAAGCGCCGTCGACCGAGCCGGCGTTGTCGACGAACCAGTAGGGATAACTCGTCGCGTCGTGACAAAGCGAGACCTGGGCGCGCATTTGGGCCAGGACGAGCAGCTCGAGCCCGTCGAGCTCGGCCGCGAGGGTCTCGTTGGCGTTGCCGTCGCCATCGTAGTCGGCGAGCCGAACCAGGCGGACCTGCTCGGGTCCGCTCTGATCGGCGTGGCAGGTGCGGCAAGTCGAGTCCCAGACGTCGGCGATCTGAAAGGTGTGATTCGAGATCGTGGGCTCGTGACAGCCAGTGCATTGGGTCCGGCTGGCATGCTGAAGGTGACCGGCGTAGCTCTTGCCCTCGTACTCGTAGCCGACCGCCGATTGGCTACCGTTGCGGACGCCAGCGGCCGGAAGGTAGTGGACGTTCACGAAGCGCAGGTCGTTGGCGGCGATCGCTTGGTCGATGGTCGCCTTCGACGCGCGCCCGCCATGGCAGGTCGCACACAGGTTGTCGTGGCCGGGGTGGGCGACGTCGACATTCCCCGGGTAGCTGGTGCTCGCGACCTCGAGGACCGCGTACTCGCTACCGAAGCTCTCGTGGCAGGTGAAGCACTCCATCCCGTTGGGGGTCTCGAGGACCTCGAGGCCGACGCCGTACTCCAGGAAGAAGCGGAAACCCGGGGCTCCGCTGTGACATTTCGAGCAGCTCGCCGGGACCGCCTCTTCCTCATCCCAGTGGCGGGCGGCCCTGCTCGCCGCGTTGAAGTGACCCGGCGCGTTGCGGGCAGCCTTGCTCATATCGATCGGCTCGGCGAGCTGCGTGCCGAGATCGACGATCGAGTCGTGGAGCAGCTTGACGATGTAGCGGCCGTTGTGGGCGTAGGCGCCGGGGTCCCGGCGGGTCACGTGATAATTGTGGACCGCCCGCAG
The DNA here is from genome assembly GCA_965649595.1 of uncultured Myxococcales bacterium. Classification (GTDB taxonomy): domain Bacteria; phylum Myxococcota_A; class Polyangia; order Nannocystales; family Nannocystaceae; genus Plesiocystis. The sequence continues at coordinate 2,462 of CBFGLP010000747.1, forward strand.
CAGCCGTGGAGTCCAGCTCGAGAACGCATTTTCGGCCGTGGCCTCGGCCTCGGTGCAATCGGCCACGGCGCCGCTCTTGCTGTTATACCAATAGGGTCGGCCATCGCGGTAGCAAATAGGCTGGCCGATAACCTCAGCAGCGTAGGCGACGATCGCCTGGTAGAGCTTGTCATGGAGGCTCGCGACTTCATAGTAGATACCTTCGGAGGTGTTTCCGTCCCCGTCGTAGTCGACGTTGAAAGACGCTATCATGCGAATGCCGCGGGCGCCGAGGCCGTCTTCGACGTCGACGTGACACTCGGCGCACTCGCCCCAGCGCACCTGAGTAGAGTGAGGATCGTGGCAGTCCACGCAGGTCTCGACCCCGGGGACGTGGCGTAGCCGGCGATCGTAGAGTCGATCGTCATATTGGTAGCCACCGCGGGCGATGCCGGCGTAGACCGTGGCGGCCGCCGGATAGTGGACGCCGGTAAAGCTCAGCTCGCTCGAGATCTCGTCGTCGCCGACGTCCACGGTCGCAATGGTCTGCTCGACTTGGTCGCCGGACGAGCGGCCGTGGTGGCAGGTGACGCAGCGGGCCTCAGGCCCGAGGCCGTCGAGGGCGACACCAGAGGGGAACTCGACCCAATCGAGGACGCTCGCAGCGTCGTTGTGGCATGTCTGGCAATCGACCACGGTCCCGGTGGGCGCGGGACTGTTGACGATCCCGACTGCCGAGCCGTCGTCGCCGATGTAGTCGCGGAAGCCGGGGCGGCTGTGGCAGCGGGCGCAATCGATCGGGATTTCGCCGTCCTCGCCCCATTGGGAAAAGGCCCTCGAGCTCGGGTCGGCGTGGGCCGAGCTACGCCAGCGGTCGTGGTAGAGACCGTCGCCCACGTCCTCGGTCACGATGATCACGTGCTCGGCGCTGCGACCGGTGTCGAGCCCGGTCGCCTCGATCGTGGTCGTGCCAGGTGCGACGCCGGTGACGAGGCCGCTCGCGCTGACCGTCGCTACGTCCGGGTTGCCGCTCGACCACGCGTAGCCATGGTCCGTGCCGAGCTCGGTGGCCGCCGTGAGCATGAGGGTCTCGCCCACGGCGAGCGTGGTCCCGCCCTCGATGACGATCACGACATCGCTCGTTTGAGATTGCGCGCAGGCCCAACCGGCGAGCGTGCTGACGACCATGCTGGCTCGCGCGAGATGACGCATACCCTCGCGCAGGCTCATGGCGCGGCTCCTCGCTCGATCCAGGCGAGCAACAATCCGTACTCATCGCTGCGCTCGTCGAAGATCGCGCCACCACCGTGACCGCTACCGGCAGCCTTCGTCAGCAGCCGGCTGGCGCCTGGGTCGTCGAGATCGACCTGCTCGAGCGCGCTCGCGTAGCTCAGCATTACGTCGTCGCTGTGGATCAAAAAACCGGTGTCAGCGGCGCTCTGGCCCGGCGCGTGGCAGCGCCTGCAGCCCGAGTCGAGCAGCGGATGAATGTCGGCAGCATAGCCGAGCGGCTCGTCGGCGTCGCCAGCGGTGTCCCCGGCACCGGCGACGTCCCAGTAGGGTCCACGCTTGAAATCGGCGCACGCGATCACCCAGAAGCCCAGCAAGCCGGCCAAGAGAGGACTAGTGTCCCGAGTCCGCAATTCGCAGAAAAAGAACGGTGCTAGCGGGGCCGGGGCCAAGGAGCGGCGACGACGCTGTATCGAGCATACTGCGAGGAGCTGCGACACAGGCAGCGGCCCCGGGAGCGCTGTTATTTTTTCTGTGGTTTGCGGACTCGGGACACTAGAATGCATAACCCACCGTGAATCGCATGAAGTCGTTGTCTTGCTCGTTGGCCTTCTCGAGGTTCCAGAACATCTGCAGCGTGACGTAGAGGCCCTTCCAGATCGCGCCGACGCTGAGGTTGTGGCTCGAGTTGTCGCGCTCATCGATGCGCGTGGCGTCGAAGTACAGCCCGCGGCGGTTGTCGAAGGTCATGAGACCCCAGCGATATTGTACGTATAGCCAGTCGATCGGATAGTAGCGAACCTGACCGTAGCTGCCAAAGTGGTAGTAGTCGCGGCCAGGTCCACCGCCAGATACGTCCGCACGCATGGCCCCGAAGCCGACGACGATGTCCTGCAAGAAAGGTACATCGCGAACGCGCCAGAGCTCGAAGTCGAACGCCTGCATGAACAGCAGCCGCCCATGGCCGAGGGGGTTGAGCTGAAACGAGTACCAGGCGGTCAGCGGGGCCCAGCTCAGGCCGATTCGGTCGCCGACGCCGAACTCGAAGTCGTCGAAGCTCGACGAGTCCGACCGGAGGTCCAGCACACCATCGGGAGCTCGCAGCCGATAACCTCGGATCGCATAGGCGTCGTTGGCGATGCTGACCGGGCCGGCCCGGAGGTGAACGTTGAAGGCGATACCAGGCTGGGACCAGACCACCGGCAGCAGCGCCTGATCGAAGCCGGTCTTGCCGCCATAGCTGCTATGAAAGAGCGGCTCGTCGCCGAAGGGCACGAGGATCTTGCCGGCCTTGACCAGAAACTTGGCCCGCTCGTCCTTGGTGGTGAAGCGGGCGTTGAACTCGAAGAATTGCTGGGTGATCAGCTCGATGTTGAACCCGAACGGGTCCGCGGCGCCCGAGCGCGATAGGAACAAGAAGTGGTGGTAGGTAGCGAGCGCGTTGCGACCGGGACCGAAGGGGTGATCTTTGTAGTCGCGGCGCTCGTAGCTGAGGTCGAAGCGTCCGTTGAGGCGCAGGTGGAAGGGCAACGAGAAAGGCAAGCGGCTGCCGACCGACTCGACGGGCATCGAAGTGCCATCGCCGAGACGCTGGCCCGGCTCGTCCACCCGAGGGCTCGCGCCGGTGGTCGCGTCGATCTGGGCCGTGTCTTTCTCGGGGGGTACATCGGCGGTCGGACCTGGCGCGCCGGCGCCGATCCACGCGAGCAGCTCGGCGTACTCGTTGCTCCCAGTGTCGATGACGGCCCCGCCACCGTGTCGAACACCGCGGGCCTTGGTGAGCAATGGGCTACCCTCGGGATCCTGGCGGTCGACATGGGCCATGACCTCGGGGTAGTCCTGTTCGGGATCGCCGGACAGACCAAAACCATCGCTGGCGAAGCCGCCTGCGCCGTGGCACGAAGCGCATTTGTCTTGCAGGATCGTGTGCCAGACGAAGGCGGAGACGGGCGCGACCTCGCTCGAATCGGGCAGCTCCTCCGCAGGCGTAGCGTGGGCCGCGGGCACCTTGCCGACCGTCGATTTGGCCTTGCTATCGGGCTGCGGCTTCTTGGTCCTTTCGGGCGCTGGCGCGACCGCGGCCTTGCTGGTGATCCCTCGAAGCGCTCCGCCTTGGATCCACTCGAGCAAGAGCGCATGTTTGGCCGAGCCAGCAGCAAAGATCGTGCCGCCCCCATGGTTTTCGCCTGTGGCCTTGGTGAGCAGCACGCTGCGCTCGGGAGTGGCCAAATCAACCAACCGTCGCGCGATTTCATAGTCGGTATCGAAGTCATCCGAGATCGAGTAACTGGTGCTACCAGCCGCGGCTCCGCTCGCATGGCAGATCTTGCAGTCCGCGATGAGCAGCTTCTGCACGCGACCAGCGAAGGTGATCCGCCGCGGGGTCGCGCCGCCGGACCCTGTGGTGTCACCGGTCCGAGGGGAGCTGTCGACTCCGGGGCGTTGGTCCGGCTGCTCGGGCTCCGGTGGCTTCGGTTGTTTGGGTTTGGGTTTTTGCTTCTGCTTGGGAATTCCCAGCTGATCCATCAGATCCTCGCGCTGCTTCTCCGGCGCTGGCTGGGCGCTGGAGCTCGCTAGCGGCCAGCACGAGAGCGCCACGATCGAGAGGAGCCGTCGTGCGCGCGCGCGATGGCGATGCACGCTACTTCCGAGCAAGAGGGACATGGCAGCTCCGGCAGCTCGCACCTTCGATGGCGAACGCGGCCGTACCGGCGTGGCACAGGCCGCAGAATCGACCTTCACGCATGTCTCGGTGGGTGAAGCCGGCTCGCCACTCGGGGAATATGGCGGGATGGCAGACGCTGCAATTGAACTGATCGTGCCGACCGTGCTGGAACAGCGCCGCCTCGGGTGGGGTACCTGCGGGGTGCGGCTCGACAATTGGGATGCGGACCGAATCGGGCATCGACAGCGCCGGCCGCCACCACAGCGCCAGCGCGCCAGCGGCCACGAGGCAGCCGACGGCCACCACGGCGAGGTGCCTGCGTTCGTCAACCATCGCGCCCCCGTCGTCGCCGGACCGCGACGTAGGCGAACAGCAGCAGCCCGATAAACACCGGCCCAGCCCCGGCTCCTGCGAACAGCAGGAAGCTGCCGGGCGTGATTTGGACCAGACAGAACAACTGTACGATCAGGCCGACGATGACCAGCAGCATCGCCCGCTTGAGCCAAGTGGTCGCGTCGTCGAGCTGGCGATTCATTCGCTGCCTTGGGGTCCCAGCCAAAAGTTGCCCTCGTCGACCTGGTCGAGCGCGTGGCCCTTGCTGTGGCAGCTCAGGCACGAGGTCTCGCCACGGGCGAGCGCGTCGAGCCTGTCACGGTGGGCCAACGACTCGGTGTAGCGACGAGCATCCGCGTGGCAATGCAGGCAGTTGTCGTTGGGGTAGGGTTGGTAGAGCTCGATCGCGTCCGGGATCTCCCCGAGGTAGTGCACATAGACGTGCTGCAGACCATTGAGCTTGGCCGCGAGGTCGCCCCACATGGCGTAGTCGGTGTGGCAGGCGTAGCAGGCGTGGTCGCGCTCGACGAGCCGGTTTTGGTAGTGAGTGGCAGGCAACACCGCACTGTCATCGATGAACAGGCTGCGGCCGTAATCACCCATCTCGTGACACGCCAGGCAAAACTCCGTCGAGCTCGAGGCGTGGACCGCATAGGTAGCCCCGCCGCCGGTCGCCAAGAGCGGCAAAGCACAGATCGTAAATGTCGCGGCGAGCCAGCCTGGCTTGGAGCCAGCGAGCTTGTCGATGACGAAATACATGACCAAGGCACCGATGAGCGCGATTGCAGCGGTCAGCAGCACGATGGTCTGCAGCACGAGGTCAACCTAGCAGCCTGACGCTCGCCTGCTCGTACACCAGATCGGCAGCAGCGTACGAGCGAGGGGCAGCTCTGTGAGCACGGCTTGCACTTCGCCCTCGCGAGGGGGTGATCTGGTAGTCTCCAGCCGCTCGTGACGACCACGACCCCACCGCCCGACGACGACCCGCTGATCGGCACAGTCTTGGCCGAGCGCTACGAGGTGCTCGAGCGAGTCGGCGAGGGCGGCATGGGTACCGTCTACGTCGGCCGGCACGTGACCTTGGACAAGCGTGTCGCGCTCAAGATCCTCAAGCAGGAGATGTCCTACGACAGGAGCACCGTCGAGCGCTTCTTGCGGGAAGCCAAGGCGACGTCGAGCATCGAGCACGAGAACGTCGTCGAGATCCTCGACTTCGGCTACACGCCCGGCGGGTCTGCGTTCTTCGTGATGGAGCTCCTGCGCGGACAGGAGCTCGCGCAGTTGATGGACGGCGAGGGCCCGATCCCGTGGGCGCGGGCCAAGGGCATCCTGATCCAAGTCGCCGAGGCGCTCGCGGCTGCGCACGGCAAGGGCATCATCCACCGCGACATGAAGCCCGGGAACGTGTTCCTGATCGGCCGCGGCGGCCGGGCCGATGTCGTCAAGGTGCTGGACTTCGGCATCGCCAAGCTCGAGCGCGAGACGGCTCTGACCCGCACCGGCGTGGTGTTCGGGACCGCCGGCTACATGGCTCCGGAGCAAGCGCTCGGCCTGCCGATCGACGGTCGGGCGGACATGTACGCGCTCGCCTGCGTGGCGTTCGAGCTGCTGACCGGGCGGCTGCCCTTCACGGCCACGCATCCGATCAAGATGCTCAACTGCCACATCCGCGAGCCAGCCCCGAGCCTGCGCTCGATTGCGCCGGAGGCCGGCATCCCCGAGGCCGTCGACGCGGTGATCCTGCGCGCGCTCAACAAGCAGCCCGACGAGCGCTTCGCCGACATGCGTGCGTTCGCCGAGGCGCTCTCGGTGATCCCCTTCGGCCCGGACGGGCCGACGAAGGCCGTCGAGCCCCAGAACGAGCCCGGCTCCGCGCTCGAGCCGACAGTCCGCGTCGTCGCTCCGCGAAGCGCCGAGCAGACCGAGCCGCGTGCGATCGTGTTTCCCGACAGCGGCGGACCACCCCGGACCGACGCCTCGAGCCAGCGCAAGCGTCCTCCACGGCCGCAGCCACGCAAGGCTCCGATCCCCTCCCCGCCCCCAATGCTCGGTGGCGAGGTGGTCCCCTTCCCGCCCGAGCTACCGGCGCTCGCGTGGCTGCTCGTGGGACTCGTCGAGACCGCCGCGGACCACCGGACCAACGACGACCTGCTCGCGGCGGCCAAACGGCTCCACCGCTGGGCGCCCGAGGTCCCGCTCGAGCAGATCGCCACGCTCATCCGGCACACGATCGCCGACTACCGAGCCCTGCCCGACGCCGCCGCGAGGTCGGAGCGGACCCGCGAGCACAACCTCGACCTGTGCAGGTTGCTGCCGCGCCCGCGGCTCGCCGAGGTCCTCACCGCGATGTACCTGATCGCCAGCGACGAAGGGCTCGTCCGTGATCAGGAGCTCCGCTACATCGTCACAGCCACGCAGCAGCTCGGGCTCACGCCGGATCCGCGGCTATTGGCGATCGCGTTCTTGTATCTGACGCTCAGCCACGCCGACGGCTACCTCGACGAAGCCGAGAAGATGGTCCTGCGCGAGCAGGCTCAGGAGTGGGCCCCGAACGTGTCGATCGCCGAGCGGGCCGTGGTGATCCGCTGGGCGATCGCCGAGTTCAAGCGGCGCCCGACCGTCGAGGAGCGGATGCAGTGCGCGTTCGAAGCGGCCGATCAGCTGCGCGCGAGCACCGACAAGCAGACGCTGCGGCGGATCGTCGCCGACCTGTGGCGGATCGCTGGGGCCGACGGGCACGTCTCGACCGAGGAGCAGGCGTTCATCGACGAGATCGTGCGGCGCTTTGGCGTCGAGTAGCCGCTCTAGAGCTGCGGCTGCAGCCACTTCGCCAGCTGATCGAGCGTCGCGGCTCGGGCGGCGTCGCGGGCCGCGAGATCGGCTGCGGGGTCGCCCTTCTTCGCGTTATCGAAGCCGTGGTCGGCTCCGGCGTAGACACGGAGATCGAACCAGTCTGCCGCGCGGTTCTCGGCCTTGGCGACGAGCGCGACCTGGGGGTCACGAACATCCTGACAAGTATCCAGCAACGAGTCGTCCTCGGCGTGGTGCACGATCACCGGCGCCTGCGGAGAGAAGAACTTGGCGATGTTCTTGGGATCGAGGCTATAGGTGAGCACCCCTTCGAGCCCGCAGCCGGGGTAGAAGGCGATTCCCCCCACGAACCACTCCTGCGTGCCGTGCTCGGCGAAGCGCAGATCCTTGGCGTCGGAGAGGTCGTCGTGCATGCTGATCAGGACCCCCGATCCGCCGTTGGAGAAGCCCATCACCGCCATCCGATCGCAGTCGATCGCGGGGTTGTCACAGGCCCACTTGGCCGCCGCGCGGGTGTCGAGCAGACGCCACAGCAACCGCTCGTCTTTTCCCGCTCCTTCGGGGATGTTGGCCGAGTCCTTGTCCCAATCACAAAATCCGCGCGAATAGAAGCTCGCGGGCATGACCACCGCGTACCCCTTGGAGGTCAGCAGCTGCTTCCAATAGGCGAACTGATTCTCGAGCTGGTCACTGCACGTCCCGAGCGAGGGGTCGCTGACCGCGAGCTGCTTGTACAGACCGCCAGAGCCATGCAGCACCACCACGGTCGGCCAGCCCCCGGGCGGCGGCGTGCCGGCGGGGAGCCCCACGTTGGCGATCACGGGCTCGTCCTCCTCGTTGCAGAACTTGACCTCGCTCGCGTTGCGCGGGGCGGGGCCGCCCGCACAGCCGGCCGTCGGGAGGTCGTTCGCATCGATCTCGAGCTCGCCGACGACCGGCGAATCCTCGCTGAACTCGAGCGATTCGCCATCGAATTGCTCCGCTCCGGGGTCACATCCGATCAGCACCAGAATGACCATCGAGGAACACCAGCGAGCCATGGCTTCGACATTCATGATCATCAATCAACATGGGCCTATCCTCGGCGGCAAGCCATTTGTTCGGGCCGCTCGTGCTCACGTCGTCGATGTAGCTGAACATACTCGCGCGGCCGCCCCGAAGCGGTCCCGGTCTGGGTCTGAACCAAATACGAAGCGGCGCCCCTCGAGGAGCGCCGCAACTCGCCACGGATTGCTCGATCTACTTCAGCCACTCGGCCAGCTGAGCGAGCGTCGCCGCTCGGGCAGTGTCTTTCGCTTTGCCCTTGTCGTTATCGAAGCCATGGCCGGCGCCTTTGTGAATGATCAGATCGAACCAGTCTTCCCCGCCGTGCTTTTCCTTCGCGATCATCTCGACCTGAGGGTCGCGGATCTCCGCGCAATCGTCGAGCAAGGGGTCTTTCTCGGCGTGGTGCACGATCACCGGCGCTTGCGGGGAGTAGAACTTGCCCTTGTCCTTGGCCTTGAGGCTGTAGGTGAGCGCCCCTTGCATTCCGCAGCCGGGATAGTAAGCGATCCCACCAACAAACCACTCTTGCGTGCCGTGCTTGTTGTAGCGCTTGTCCTTTACGGTGGAGAGATCGTCGTGCATGCTGATCAGGGTGGCCGACCCACCGTTGGAGAAGCCCATCACCGCCATCCGATCGCAGTCGACCTTGGCGTTGTCGCAGGCCCACTTGGCCGCCGCGCGGGCGTCCCACAGACGGAACAGCAGCCGATCGTCCTTTGCCAGCCCCTTGGGGATCTTCTTCGCGTCCTTGTTCCAGTCACAAAAACCACGCGAATAGAAGCTGGCGGGCATGACCACCGCGTAGCCCTCTGCGGTCAGCGTCTTCTTCCACTCGGCGAACTGGCTCTCGAGCTGGTCGCTGCACGCCCCGAGCGAGGGGTCGCTCTTCTTGAGCTGCTTGTACAAGCCACCAGAGCCGTGCAGCACCACCACCGTAGGCCAGCCCTCGGCCGGTGGTGTACCGTTGGGGTAGGCTACGTGGGCGATTACCGGCTCGCCCTCTTCGTTACAAAACTTGACCTCGTTGGAATTACGCGGGTTCGGACCGCCATTGCAGCCCGCCGTCGGCAGCTCGTCCTCGACGACATCGAGCTCGCCGACCAGCTCCGAATCCTGGCTGAATTCGAGCGATTCCTCGCCGTCCGCAATCAGCACGTCTTCCTCATCGGACGTTTGTGGGTCACATCCGAGCAGCAGCAGCGCGACCGTCAACGAGCACCAGCGGGCCATCGGTTCGACATTCATGATTACTAATCAACATGGGCTCATGCATTGCTGCAAGCCATTCGATTGGGCCGCTCACGTCGTCGATGTAGCTGGACATACTGGCGCGGCGGCCCGACCAGCGGGCCCGATCCCGAACATCCATTTCGATGATGGATCACGCGACCTTGCGCGAGCGTTCGAGCCGGGAGAGCACCCGTGAGGCGATACGCCCCGTTGCCCAGCTCAACGTGAGCACCAACCAGATCGACGCGCACAGGATCGTGAGGTAGTGGACCGGCTCGTCGAGCTTGCTCGCGGTACCGAACTCGATCGCAGTCACGACGCCCCAGCCAGCGATTAGCAAGCCGCCTAGGGTCAGCCAGAGCTGGAGAAGACCGCTGCGGCTCGGCTCGCGGTGATGCACCCAACAAGCGCGCATGAACACCACTGCCGAGATGAGCAGCACTGGCACCAGCCGGGGTACTACCCACTTTTCGAAGTCGGACTCGAGCATCACGGCGTCCTGCTCTTCCGCGAGCAGGACCAGGTTGACCGCCGCGAGGGTCGAGGGAACCAGCACGAACACGACCGCCGCGGCTGGGAGCAGCATCAGGCTAACCAACACACGCACGATGAGGGTCGAGGTCGCGCGACCAAAGCGGCTGACGGCCTGCGAGACTTCGTCGAGTCTCTCCTCCACCTCCCGTTGCAGCGGGGTCTTGGCGGCGGACTCGACGATGCTGATGGTGTCTAGCGTAGGGCCGGTCTGGGTAGGCGGCGGCGTGGGAGCAGGCACGGGTGCTCGAGTCGTGTCTCGGGCGGGCGAGCGAGCGACCGTGTGCACGAAGGGCTCGAGCCACATGATGACCTCGCTCGCGCTCGCCGGTCGCCCACCGGGTTCTTTGGCGAGCAGTCGAGCGACCAGCTGCTCGAGCTGCGGCGGGAGCCCTTGGCGGACGTGATCCGGCAGCGCTGGGGTCGGCTGCGTGCAGATCTGGTCGAGCAGGATCCGCGGCGAGTCGCTGACGAAGGGCGGTCGACCGGCGAGCATCTCCCAGATGATCAAGCCGAGCCCGAACAGATCGGCGCGACCATCGACGGGGCGGGCGTCGATGTGCTCGGGGCTCATGTACTGGAGCGTGCCGACCGGGTGCGTGGTAGACCCGGCGATGGTCTGGAGGATCTTCGCGATGCCGAAGTCCATCACCTTCACCCTGCCGTCGCGCAGGCACATGACGTTCCCGGGCTTGAGGTCGCGGTGGACGATGGGAGGCCGGCGCGAGTGGG
>CBFGLP010000748.1:0-2169 GCA_965649595.1 uncultured Myxococcales bacterium
CGACTTGCCGGAGCCCGAGACGCCCGTGAACACGACCAGCTCGCGCTTGGGCACGCGCAGCTGCTCGATCTTGAGGTTGTGCTCGGTCGCCCCGCGGACCTCGATCCAATCGGGCTCGCTCGCTTGGCGGACCACATCGGACCGGGAAGCCCGTCCGCCGGCGCTCGGCCCCGTGCCCGAGGCCGGGGTCGCGCGCTTGCCCGCCCCCGCAGGCTTGGCAGCCTTGCTCGCCCGCTTTGGGGCCGTCTTACCGGGCTTGGCTGCGCGTGTGGCCGTGCCGTCCTGGGGCATGGGCGGCGAGCCTATCTGATTCTCCGTTCAGTGCAAGAACCGACCTGGTATAGATCCTCACCCAAAGCATGGGATCAGGCGCGCCGGTCAGATCCCGTGCGTCGTCTCCTAGCCTCTTCGGCATGGAAGGCGATCGCTATGACTGGGTGATGGTCCAGCTCGACGAGGTCGGCGCGGCGGTTCGACGCATCGCGGTGGCCTTGCTCGACGCCGATCGTGAGGAGCTGGTCGAGCTGGATCAGCAGACCGACACCTTGCTCGAGGATGCCTTCGATCACTCGCGCATTGCCCTGGTCGACGCCCGCACGGCGGCCCTGATCCTGCGTCCGCCCGAGCGCGTGCGAGTCTACGCGCAGCTGCTCGCCGACAAGTCTCGCTTGCTGCACGAGCTCGGCCACGAGGAGCCCAGCCACGGCCTCGCTCGCCGGGCGCTCGAGCTGATGCTCGAGGCCGCGGTCCAGGAACAGAACCCCGACGCGATCGACTGGGCCGCAATCGAGACGCTGTTGGATCGGGATCCGCCCTTGCGGATCGGCCCTCGCCAACGGGAGCTGTTGAACGAGCTCGAGCGCCGCTACGGGTAGCTGGAATCGACGGACCCGGCTCGCACCACGGCCTCCGGCCGGACGCGCTGGGGTGCCTTGTCGGGCTCCGACATGGCACGAATCCAACGATTCCGACGAGTCGGGCGGGATCGTGGCGTGCTTTGGCCCACGGCTTGGGCACCGCGACCTCGAAAGCGTCCCAGACGATCGATCGACCCCCTCACGACCCGAGCAGGCACATATACTGGCAGTGGCGACGCGGCATGACCCGCACCACCCTCGCCAACCCGAGCGCCGTGAAAGCCCACGATCGACTCCCGGTCCTCCTCGCGTCCTCTCTCTTTGGCCTGCTCGTGCTCGCGCCGACGAGCGCTCGCGCGGGCCAGCCACCAGAAGGTGAGGCCGAGCTCGGCCCCGAAGCACCCGCCAGCGAAGCACCGGCCGAAGCGCCCGTCGCCGACCCCCCCGCCAGCGAAGAGCCAGCCGCCGAACCGCCCACGGGTGGCGGCGAGGCTTCGGCCTCGCTCGACGTGAGCAGCGAAGGCGCCAGCGCGGACGCCTCCAGCAGTGGATCGGCGAGCGACTCGGGCAGCGACGAGCGCTGGATCGATCGCTTCGCCCCCGAGCCCCACATGATCGAGCTCGGCATCTGGGGCGGCGTGTTCTTCCCCTCCCCCAACCTCGAGCTGTTCGAGCCTGACCTCTCGCTGCCCAACCAAGGTCGCAAGCAGTACGGGATCGTCGCCCCCGACGTGGGCCTTCGGCTCGGCTACTACCCGATCCGCCACTTCGGCATCGAGGCCGAAGGCGGCGTGATGCCGGCGACGCTGCGCACTGGCGGCAACCCGCTGATCTGGACCGTCCGCGGTCACCTGATCGGCCAGGTCGGCCTGTGGCGGCTGACGCCCTTCGTGTTGATCGGCGCCTCGGCGCTCGGCGTCGCGAGCCCGCGCTCCGAGGTCGGCAGCGAGCAAGACGTCGCCATCCACTTCGGCGGCGGCCTCAAGTTCTTCATCAATTACTGGCTGATGCTGCGGCTCGACATCCGCGACGTCGTCAGCAATCGGACCGGCGTCGCCGAGGGCGTGACCCACAGCCCCGAGATCCTGCTCGGCCTCTCGGTCACCTTGAACCGCAGCAAGGAGAAGCCGCTGCGCGATCGTGACGGCGACGGCATCCCCGACCGCGACGATCAGTGCCCGCGCGAGCCGGGCCCGGCCCCGACCGGCTGCCCGCCGGACCAGGACGAGGACACGGTCCCCGACGAGGTCGACAAGTGCCCGGCCGAGCCGGAGACGCGCAACGGCTTCGACGACGACGACGGCTGCCCCGA
>CBFGLP010000749.1:0-8029 GCA_965649595.1 uncultured Myxococcales bacterium
GAAGTTGGTGTAGCCCTCGACCCGCTCGCCGGGGTTGTAGACCAGGCCCTCACCCGCGATCAGGTTCTCGGCGTAGCGAAACGAGATGTAGGCGTCGTCGAAGCAGGCCGCGCGATCGATGACCAGCTTCAGGCCGTAGCCGATGCTCGCCAGCACGAGCGCGAGCCGAACCCAGCGCTCGAACGCCCACGGCGTCTCGCGTGGGTGGGTGAGCCGGAGCAACAGGTTCCAGGCGAGGCCCGCGACGATCGTGACGAGCGCGAGGCCCAACATCGTCGGCCAGGCGTGCCCGAGCTGCTCGACGTAGGCGTCGAAGATCTCGGGCAGCTCGGCCATGACCGCCTCTCGCTCGCTCAGCATCGCGTGTCACACGAGCGCGAGCGAGCGACTCAGCCGCCGGCGAGGACCTTCTCGGCGGCCTGGCGGACGAGGTCGCCGTCGACCTCGTCGCGGTGGTTCTTCATGATCGCGCCCATCAGCCGGCCCATCTGCTTGGGGTCGGTGATCTTCTGCTCGGCGGCGATCTTGCGCACCAACGCCTCGGTCGCCGCGGCGTCGAGCTTGGACGGCAAGAAGCGCTCGCAGAAGGCCAGCTCGAACCGAGCCTCGTCCATCTGGGTCTTGGCCGCGTCGCCGAGCCCCTCGAACTCGGCCATCGCCTTCTTGATCTGCTTGGCGTAGGCCTCGAGCGTCGAGAGCCACAGCGCGTCGTCCTCGACCGCGCCCGAACCCGACTTGAGCTCGTTGAGCACCTTGCTCTTGAGCATGCCGATCACGTTCTTGGTCGGCTCGTCACGCTCGAGGCGGGCCTTGCGAAATGCGGCGTCGATCTGCTCCTTGATGCCGGTGCCGGTCATGGCGCGCAGCGTAGCCGAGCTCGCAGTCATCAGTCCAACCGGACCATCCTCGCGGGTCGATCCTCGGCACCCCACTCGTACTTGTAGGCCTCGCACCCGCGCAGGAAGTCGAACTCGAACGCCCGATCGTCGCGCGCCCGCTCGAGCGCGCGGTCGATCAGCAGGCGGCCCGGCGAGAGCGAGGCAACCTCGGGATCGAACCCCGACAGGTAAAACAGGTGGCGCCCGTGGTCCGCGAAGCCGTAGTGCACCGCGCGTAGCCTCCCGTCGAGGTGCAGCCCGATCATGCGCAGCAGCCCGCGGGCATGCAGGGCGGTCGCTGCCTCGGTGTGAAAGCGCTCGATGGCGGGATCCGCGAGCACGCCTGGCTCGCCTCGGATCGCCCACCGAGCGCGGTGGAGCTCGAACAGCCCCGCGAGGAGCCCCTGCACATCACCGTCCTCGTGCTCCCAGCGAGCATCGTGACGCGCGAGCCGCCGACGCTCATACGCCACCCGCCTCGGCACGCGCACATGACTGATCACTACGACCGGCGAGGGCGTGGACTCGATCTGGGCACCACCTAGCTCGAGTTGTAGGAGCGGCGAGCATGGCCGCAGCGCCGCGAGCTCGATCGCACGCGCGTCGTCTCCAGCCATCCGCAGGGGCTTCGTGAGCTGAGTCGGGGCGACGTCGGGCTCGATGATCGCGTCGAGGTAGTCGGTGATCCCCTCGCCGATCAGGCGCAGCGTATCGCCACGCAGCTCGAGCGGGACGAGCCCGACCAGTCGCCCGCTCCGGCGCAGCACGACGACCCGGGGCACCGCACCCGCACCGAACCAGCGCCGCCACGCCAGCAGCCAAGCGGGGCGCTGAAACGGGGTCGCCGTGGGGCAACGATCACACAGCGAGTCCCACTCCGCGGCCAGGGCCGCGAGCTCGTCGTCATCGGTCAACAGCTCGGGCTCGACCAGGTTGGGCGTACGAGGCCGGCTGCGTGCGCGAGCACGTGCTTCGAAGGTCTCGAGGTAGCGCGAGGTCATCCGGGACGCGCAGGCCCGCTCTCGTGCGGCGTCGCGACAAGCGAGCGTCGAGAGCGTCCGCGCCCGAGCGATCGCGTCTGGCAGCTGCTCGGGCGTATCGACGAGCCAGCCGGTTTGGCCGTGCTCCACGATCTCCGCCAGCGCGCCGCGTCGGAACCCGACGACTGGTGTGCCCGAGGCGAGCGCCTCCATCGCGACGAGCGAGCTCGTCTCGTCGACCAGGCTCGTCACGAGCAGACAGCACGCCTGCGCGAGCAAGGCTCGTTTCGTGGCCCCCGAGACCGCACCGACCCACCGGCGCTGGCCGTCGAGCAAGGGCACGAGCTCGTCACGAAGGTGGCGCTGGTGCGCTTCGTAGGGGAACACCGAGCCGCCGAGCACGAGCGGCACACCCAGCGCGTGGGCTGCCCGCAACGCGTGAACGAAGCCCTTCTCGGGGCAGATCCGGCCCAGCGCGAGCAGGAAGTCGCGCTTGTGTGGGGCGGGGGAGTAGCGCTCGAGCGGGACACCGTTCTCGATCACCTCGGCGATCGTCCCCGGCGGGCACGTGCTTCGTTGCGACCGCGAGACGCAGATCCGGTGGACGTCGGGCAGCTCGAACGCCGCCGGTGGATACCAGGGCGCGGGCAGGTGCAGCGTCACGATCCGCGGGATGTCGGTGTCGGGCAGGTAGTCCATGAAGTCCAGACCATGCAGGTGCACGACGTCGATCCGGTGCTCTCGCAGGAGCCGGGTGAGCTCGCGTCGGTAGGCGCCGTGGACGAGCTCGCGCGCGCGCTCGTCGAGGGTCCCGCGCTGCGCTGGGATCGTGACGAGATGGCCTGCGGCGCGTGATCCTTCGACCGCGAGCACGATCGACGCGTGGCCCTCCGCTACGATCCGGGCGTCGATCGTCGACAGCACCTGCTCAGCCCCGCCGACCGGATCGGGCCCGACTGGCGCGAAGGGGAACGCGACGCTCAGGATCGTCAGCACGGGCAGCGACACAAGCAAACTGGAGACCACGGGCTACATTTGACCGAGCGCGACCATGGCTCGAGTCCTCGTGATCGCAGCGCACCCCGACGACGAGACCATCGGCGCGAGCGCGCTGCTCGGTCGTTGCCGTGACGGCATGGTCATCCACGTGACGGATGGCGCCCCCCGAGATCCGCGTTGGTGGCCAGCCGGGGTGGGGGATCGTGCCGCGTATGCGCTGGCCAGGAGCCGCGAGGTCGAGCGCGCGCTGGCAATCGTGGGGACACCCCGGCTCGAGCTCGGCTTCACGGATCAGGAGGCCACGCGCTCGCTCCCCGAGCTGATCGATCGCCTGTGTGAGCACTTCGTGCGCCTGCGACCGGCGGTGGTCGTCACACACGCGTACGAGGGAGGGCACCCCGATCACGACGCCATCGCGCTCGCGGTCGCGGTCGCACGCACGCGGGTGGCCCCACGGCTGTGCGTGCTCGAGATGGCGCTCTACCACGCTGGCGAGGGGAGCCTTCGTGTGGGCGAGTTTCTTCCGGGTAGTCGGTCGCTACGCTGCGTGCTTCGACCCGACGAGCTGGAGCGGCGACGCGAGATGCTCGCCTGCTTCACCACCCAGCAGGCGATCGTGGCCCCCTTCGTCGAGCTCGCGCACGAGCGCTATCGAGTGGCGCCGACCTACGACTTCTCGCGCCCGCCCCACGAAGGCCTGCTCCACTACGAGCGCGTGGGCTTTCCGCTGAGCGGGGCCCAGTGGCGCGAATCAGTCGCGCGAGCTCGCGGCGCGTGTCCGTGACTCGGACGCTCGATCAGTCGGCGCGGACCGGCGTCGGTGGGCTCAGCGTCGCGTAGGCCTCTCGCCGCGCGGCCTCATGGGCTTCGAGCAGGTCGGGCGGCAGCGCTTGGGCTCGATCGAGCGCTCGCAGCAAGCGACGGTTGCCCGCCACGCTGCGCGCCGCTTGGCTGCGGACCCGCTCGGCCAGGCTCAGCGCCGCCGCGTCGAGCTGCTCGGGCTCGACCAGCGCGGACAGGCCCGCGCGGGCGTCCTCGATCGCTACCTGGTCACCGGCCAAGAACAGCCGACGCACGATCGTCGAGCCGAACGCCGCGTGGATCCGAGTCAGGCCGGCCGCGTGATAGACCACCCCGAGGCGGCCTGCCGGGATCCGCAGCGTCGCGCCAGCTCGAGCGACGCGGAGGTCACAGGTAGCGATCAGCTCGACGCCGGCTCCGATCACGTAGCCGTTGACCACCGCGATGAAGGTCGCGTCGGCCTCGTGCATGGCAGCGGTCGCGCGGATCATGGTGCGATCGGGGGCGTCGGGCGAAGTCGCGGCCCCACCGAGCTGCTCGGCGAGCGCCTTGAGATCGAAGCCGGCCGAGAACGCCTGCTCGCCCGCGCCGCGCAGCAACACGACCTCGCCCGCGAGCCTGGCCGAGCGGGCGGCGATCCACTCGAACATGTCCGGCGCGATCGCGTTGCGTCGCGCCGGGTTGTCGAGCACCCACCGCAGGATGCCCGGGCCGAGCGAGTCCTCGCGCAGGCCCGCAGGTGGTGGCAACGTGCTCACTGTGCCGGTCACGGAGCTGGGGCCTTGGTCGCGTCGGCCTTCTCGGCCGCTTGCTTCTCGCGCAGGTGAGGCGGGAGCTCGAGCACCAAGCTCGTATCTTCGGTCGCCTTCGGCTCCGGTGCGGTGACCTGCCCAGCCAGCGCAGCCGCTCGCGCGTCCTCGAGCGCTTGGGCCTGTGGCGAGTCGGGGTTCATCATGATCTTCTTGCGCAGCGCGTGGGCTCGGGCGCGTCGCTCGTCGGGGGTCAGCGAGGCTGGATCTGCGGCGATCAGCCGCTCCTCCTCGGCCGTGAGCGGCTCGGTCGTCGGCTTGAGACCCGGGTCGTTCTCGGCGGTGATCGGAGGCTTGGCCGGCTCGGCGGCCTTGTCGGTAGGATCGGCAGGAGCCGCTTGCTCGGCCGCCTCCTGCTCTTCGCTGGGCGGCTTCACGCAGGCGAGCAGGCCGAGGGAGACGAGCACGGAGGCGCGGAGGAAGGACATGCGCATGGCGGGGAGATTAGCTCGGTTCTGTAGGAATGGAAGCTTGCGGCGCGCGCTCGGGATCGAGCGCGCGCCGTGCTTGGGATCAGGGATGCGGCCTAATCGAGCCTGCCGAGGTTCTGGCGCAGGTGCCGGACCAGCGAGATCGGGATCCATACCGTCAGCGCGATCTGGATCAGCCCGAGCACCGGGCTGAGCTCCATCAGCACGAACACCTCTTCGACGTCGGGCGAGCGCTCGACACCCCAGTACACCGATTGCCCGAACGCGAGCGCCAGGCTCATCGCGCAAAAGCCTGCCCACACGTGCCCGGCGATCCGGCCCGGCGTGGCTACCACGCGGATCGCCAGCAGCCCGAGCACGGCGATGCACCAGCCGAGCCACGCGAGCGAGACCGGATGCAGCCCGTCGAGCGACCCGCTCAGCAGCGCGGACCCGACGATGTGGATCGCTCCCCAAGCGGCGAACTCGGCCAGCAACCGGACCACGCGGATCCGCTGCAGCTTGGGCGGGAGGTCACCGATCGGTACGCGCGCCATCAGCAGCAACGCGAAGGGCAGCGCGAGCATGGCGAGCCCGACGAAGTGACGCATCGGGTCATCGCTGCGCAGCGCGAGGTCTTCGGAGGGGATCGCCACGTTGACCATCACCACGCAGGTGATCGCGCCGAGCAGCGCCTGGCCGCTCGTGAGCAGCGGGCCCTCGCGGCCCTCGAGCTGACGGGTGAGGGCGGTCAGGGCCAAGATCCCGAGCACCGCCGCGCCGATCGAGCCGAGCACCGTCGAGAGCAGGATCCGGTCGAGATCGGCCACGTACGCCATGTAGGGGGCATCGGGGAAGGTCGGCGCGGGGGCGATGGTCGCGGTGAAGGCCTCGGACAAGAGCGTGGCGATGCCCGTGTGCGGAAGCACGGCGCCGACGCCCTCGGTGCCGCGGCTCGCGTCGGCAGCGAAGCCGAGGCCGATCATCCAGATCACGCTGACCAGCATCATCAGGCCGATGCCGAGCATGCCCGGCGTCCGCTTGCGCCCGACCAGCTGCCCGAGCATCTGACTGCCGAACACCAGGCCGACCGACGTGGCTGCCATGGCGATCAACATCACCAGCGCGAGCCCGACGTTGGCGACGGTCAGCGCGGCGAGCAGGAACACCACCAGCAGAGGAACCGCGAAGATCGCGATGATCGAGAGCGGACCGCTGGCGAGGCCGACGACCAGCTCGCGCGGGCTCAGGGCGGTCCCGGTCAGCGGCTGCAAGGTGTTCTCGTTGCGCTCTTGGGCCTGCTGCACGGCGACCAGCAGCGGCGCGAACACGGTCATCAGCAGGATCAGCAGGCCACCCGCGAAGATCCCCATCAGCATGACGACCTCGCGTGGGCCCGCGGGCGATGAGTAGCGCTCGATCGTGGGGACGCCCTGCTTGGCGATGATGCTCTCGAGCCGCTGTCGCTCGAGCTCGGTGAACTGCGGGAAGCTGTAGTAGGTCTGGGTCCCCGATGCCACGAGCGCGTCCACGTACTTGGGGCCGATCAGCTCGCGCGCTTGCTCGCGCAGGCGCGCGAGCTCGGGCGGAAGCTGGCCTTGGTACGTGGCGACGGACTCCAGCAGGTGTCGGGCGTCGTTCGCCACGAACCAGAGCTGGCCCACGAACGGGGCTCCGTTTCGCTCGCGCTGGGCCGCCTCGGCGAGGCTCATCGAGCGGGCCTGCTGGAGCTCGTCTTGCAGCATCTCCCACTGCCACTCATCACGGGCGAAGACCGTGAGCTCCTTCATCTCGCGCATGTGCAGCGACTCTTCGAGCCCGAGCTCGACGCGCACCTCGTGCTCGAACTCGCCGCGCCCGTACGCGACCCAGAGCCCGACCAACGCGGTGAGCATCGTCAGCACCAGGCTGAGCGCGAGGTAGCGGCGGCCTCGACCACCCCGCAGCGAGCGGGTGACGAAGGGCAGGGCGAAGGCGGGGATCCGGTTCTGTAGTGGGATCATGGATCGCTCCCTAGTTGACCTGATTCTCGGAGATTCGGTCGTAGACGTCTTCGAGGCGCGAGCGAATGCGGCTGCAGGTCACGACCCGCACGCCGCCTCCGATCAGCTGGGCAAGGATGTCGGCCATCAGACCCTCACCGCCCTGGACTTGCAGGCGGATCAGCCCCTGACCTTGGGTCTCGCTCGAGGGCGCGCTCTGGTGCTCGATCAGCACCCGCTCGTGGGCGAGCAACTCGAGCGCCCGCTCGAACCCGTCGAGCGTGCGCAGCTCGAACACGAAGCGGCTGACCTCGTGCGTGTCGATGATTCGATCAACGTCGCCGGAGACGATCATCCGACCCTTTTGGATGATCGCGACCTGGTCGCAGAGGTCATCGAGCTCACGCAGGATGTGCGAGCTGATCACGATCGTCACGCCGCTGTCGCGCACGCGGCCGAGGATCCGGCGCAGCTCGCTGCGCCCGCGCGGGTCGAGGCCGTCACCCGGCTCGTCGAGGATCAGCAGGCCCGGCTTGTGCAGCAGGCAGCGGGCGATCAGCACGCGCTGGCGCATGCCCTTGGACAAGGTCCCGCACTCGGCGTCGCGCTTGCTGGTCAGGTCGAAGGTCTCGAGCGTCTCTTCGATCGCCTGCTCGAGCTCGGCCGCGGGCATCCGGAAGCACTGGCCGAAGAAGCGCAGGTACTCGGCCGGGGTCATGTGCTTGTAGAGCGGGTTGCCGTCGCCCAGAAAGCCGATCCGCCGGCGGGCCTGCAAGGGCTCGGCGACCGCGTCGAGCCCGTCGAGCAGCACGCGGCCCTCGGTCGGGGCCATCACCGTACCCATCATGCGCAGGGTCGTCGACTTGCCCGCGCCGTTGGGTCCGATCAGCCCGAAGATCGAGCCGCTGGGGATCTCGAGCCGGATGTGGCGGACCGCCCACAAGTCGCCATCGTAGGTCTTGCCGATGTCGTCGAGTTCGACCCGCACGTCGCCTAGACGATGGCACGGCGCCTAAACTTCCGCAGTCGAGCCAAGAAGGATTTCTCGTGCAAGCGTCGTGCGAGTCGAAGGTCCTCCATTAGGCGACCACGTGGCACGAGGTGGTATATTCTGCCGCCTAAACCTGCGCCTGCGGGGGGCTAAGCCAGCCGGCCGTGCGTGGCAAAGTG
>CBFGLP010000750.1:0-2481 GCA_965649595.1 uncultured Myxococcales bacterium
CCCCCTTCGGTAGGGTAAAGGACGGCGACGTCCCTCCATCCAAATCACACCAGCAGCTGCTCGAAGAGCGCCAGGGTCTCGGCCTCTTTGGGGTCGACCCGGTTGTCCGCCTTGACGAGCTGCCGTACGGCGTCGAGGAACAGCGCCCGGTGCTCGTGCGGGACCTCGGTGGGATCGACCTCCTCGGGTCGCGGCGGATGCCGAAGCCAGCCCTCGATCAGCTTGCGATCTTCCTCGAGCCCCAAGCGGGTGATCATCTTGCCGACGAACTCTCGCTCTTCGGACTGGATCTGCAGGTCCGCCCAGGCGAACGAGCACACGAACTTCATGAGGCGCAGACGGTCCTCGCGGGGGAGGGAGGAGGGCATGCGGCGACCCTACCACGGTTGGGGGTCCCGCTGACGGCACACTTAGCCAGCTTCCAGCAACCAAAGCTCCCCTTCTCCGCCCCGAGCGGTCGACTTGGGTCGGGATCGATACGAGCGCGCCTGCGACCCTACAAGCGACCAATCTGGGACGCAGACGCTGGCGCGCTCATGAGCCCATCGGCCAGATCGAGCCAACGAAACCCACGCGGTAGCGCGTGTGCCCACGCGAGGTAGTCGGGATGATCGCTCAACGAGGTGAAGCGCCCACCCTCCCCCGCCGCGCGGGTGACCAGCGTGACCTCGGTTGCCTCGAGCTCGGCGATCACGAGCGGGCTGCGAGTGGCGATCAGCACCTGCGTGGCGGCGTCGGCCGTCAAGCTGCGCAGCCGCTCGATCACGGTCCCGATCAGCGCCGGGCTCAGCCCCGCCTCGGGCTCCTCGACCAAGAGCACCGCCGGCCGATCGACGAAGTGCAGCGCCTCCCAAGCCAGCATCCGCAGCACGCCCGACCCGAGGTTGCGCGCGGGGATCCGCTGCCCGTCGAGCGTGCGCGCGACCAAGTTCTTGGTCACCTGCGTGACGGTCACGATCTCGATCCCGCCGAGCCAGGGGAAGTGCACGCGCATCCGTCGGCTCAGCTCGTCGAAGCTACCGTCGCCGCGGGCCATGATCCGGTCGTACACGCCGGCGAGCCCGTGCCCATCGCCGCTGAACATCACCCGCTGCCGTGGCCCGAGCAGCGGGCTGTCGGCCCGCAGCGCCGCGTCATTGAGCTGGATCAGCTTGCAGTCGAGCCGCTCGCGGATCCGCGCCGCGAAGGGCACCAGCGCGGGCGGCTCTTCGGACGCCCACTTGAGGTCCGGCATGATGTGCCGATAGCCGATCCACTCGCCCTGCATGGTCTCGCGGATGTAGCTCTCGAGCGTCTGCGAGCGCGGAGCGAAGCCGACGTTGAAGCCGATGCTGCCCGCGAACTCGACCGTTAGCGTGAGCGTCTCGCGGGCCTTCGTGGGGATCATCGGCGGCGGTGCGTCGGGATGGAGGTCGAGCGCGATGAAGCGCGAGAGCGCTTCGACGGCCCGCAGCACCGTGCTCTTGCCGACGTCGTTCGGACCAACGAAGGTGTGCAGCGGAGTCGGCTTGACCTCCGCGTGACGGATGCAGCCGAAGTTCTCGAGCTCGAGGCGCTTGATCAAGACGGCAGGGCTCCCACCTGGAGTGTCGCCCGAGCGGGCGGCTGCCGTCTAGAGCACAGTTCGGCACGATGGAGGTCTGCGCGAGGGGCAGGTGGGCATCGGGGCTGGCCGACGTGTGTGGTGTGGGACGTGGGATGCGTGGGATGAGTGGCCGACCCCTCGGCCACGTGGCCGACCGCTCGGCCACCCACTTCGGCCACTGCCGCCCAAGTCAGCGAGATCATTGGAGCTCGTTCTTGCACGCCCTTCGCAAATTGCGACGGGCATGACCGAGCCCAGTCGTCTCCACGAAGGCATGCTCGAGCTGCTCGTCGCCGACAAGCAGCTCGCCCTCGCGCTCGCCCACGCAGCAGCCGGGTGGGAGCTCGATGGTGACGTGGACATCGAGATCGAGCGGGCCAGCTTCGAGCTGATCCGCATCTCCGACGCCGACCGCCATGACCCGAAGCGGCCCCAACGAGCACGAGCCCGAGCACGCAAGGGCGCTCGCCGACGCAAGCTCGCTCACCGACCCAGGCGAGTCAGGCCGCATCGCCTCTACCCAGACCTCGTGCTGCTCGTGCGCGACAAGACCGGCAAGCTGCTCGCCGTATGGATCTTCGAGAACCAGCTCGACGAGGACGGCGACAAGCCTTGGCGGCTGCCTGCCTATCGAGCCAGCGCGCAGCTCTGCCATCGGGTGCGGGCCGAGATTCTCGCCATGAGCCCCAACCCACAGGTGCGCGCGTGGTTCGAGACCTACGGCGAGATCATCTACGACCCGCCCTTCGTGCTCGATCTCGAGGTCGTCACGCGGACCTGCAACCCTGCGGCCCTTTGGCTAGTAGACAAGTCGGTTCCGGCACCCGAGCTGGATGACGCACAGCTCGAGCGAGAGATTGCCATTGCCCGAGCACGGCCCCATGCAGCCCTCTTCC
>CBFGLP010000751.1:0-2296 GCA_965649595.1 uncultured Myxococcales bacterium
GCCGGCATCGGCTGGAAGAAGGGCGAGACCTACCGCGAGGCTGGTGTTGCGTACGTCAACGGTGAGCCCGGTGGCGACGCGCAGGGCTTCGAGAAGTGCGCGGATCAGTTCGTCCAGGTGTTCAACAACTTCGAGGACCACGACCGCGCCGACACGCTGCTGTGGAACGCGGCCGAGTGCTCCGACGCGGCCTACATGGTTGGTCAGGCCATCCAGCTGCGCAAGGCGCTGCTCGAGCGCTACCCGGACAGCGACCACGCTCGCGACACGCTGAAGTACCTCGCCGAGTCCTACCAGGCCGTCGCGTACTACAACGACGCGGCGACCCAGTACGAGGCGTTCGCCGAGAAGTACCCGAAGGACAACGCCTCGCCCGACGCGCTCCAGAACGCCTACCTGTTCCGCCTCGGCCTCGGCCAGGAGAGCAAGGCCAAGGAGAACCTCGTCAAGTACGAGTCGGTCTACAAGAAGAAGGACATCCAGGTCGCCGCCAAGATCTTCTGGTCGCAGCACGACCTGCTCAAGTCCGAAGGCGCCAAGCGTGCGCACGCCGAGGAGTACCTCAAGACCTACGGCAAGAAGGGCGGCGTCGATCGTGCTGTCGTCGCCGAGGCCGTGATCGCCCAGATCGACTGGCGCCGGTCCTGCGAGGAGCCGCTGCTCTACGACTCGTGCATCTCGGTCAAGCGCAAGCGCGCGCTGTCGGGCGTCGAGGAGATCGAGAAGCGCAAGAAGCTCGAGGAGCAGCAGAAGAAGGCCCAGGAGGACGAGAAGGAAGGCGAGAAGAAGCGCTTCCGTCCGCCCAAGAACTGCGGTAGCGCGACCCAGGGCATCGTGACCGTCCACCGGCGCGGCAAGAAGCGGCGCGAGGCGGCCCAAGCTCGCCTGCGCAGCATCGCCAAGATGGTCGGCGGCAAGGGCAAGATCGAGCTGCCCGCCGACGACGTGAAGCGGGTCGAGGACTTCAAGAATGCCTGGGCGATGACGCTGGTCTACATCGCCGACCAGAAGTACGAGGCCTACCTCGAGATCGAGATGCCCGGTGACCTCGACTTCTCGGTCGAGGAGTGGCGCAAGGACTCGGGCATCCCGGCCTGGGAGAAGAAGTACAAGGAGCAGCTCGCCAAGTCCGAGCAGTCCAAGAAGGTCGTCGGCGAGTTCCTCGAGAAGAAGACCAAGCTCGGCCAGGAGCTGCAGGCCGAGTACGCCGCGGTCAAGGAGACCGGCAGCGCCTACTGGGTGCTGGCCGCCGCCGCCCGCACGGCGTCGGTGTTGCAGAACTTCGCCGACCAGCTCTACCGCGCCGAGGTCCCGGCCGACTTCCGCACGCAGGAGCAGGTCTGGGCCTACTGCGACTCGCTCGCCGACTACGCCGAGCCGATCCAGAACCAGGCGCTCGAGGCCTACACCTACTGCATCGAGCGCTCGACCGAGTTCCAGTTCTTCAACGACTTCTCGCGCCTGTGCGAGGAGGAGATGCAGCAGCGCAACGCCGACAAGTACCCGGCGACCAACGAGCTCTTCGGTGTGTCCATCTACACCGCGAGCAAGATCGAGCGCGTCGGCGTGCTCGAGGATCCGCTCGGTGGCCGCGTGAACCCGGTCAAGCGCAAGAAGGAAACCGCGGGCGATGCCAAGCCGGAGGACAAGGCCGAGGACAAGGCCAAGTCCGAGGACAAGGGCGACGAGTGAGCCAGGGCAACCGACCTGAAGGGACGCGAAGCATGAACACGATCAGCAAGCTCTCCAGCATCGCCCTGACCATCGCGCTCGGTGCAGGCCTCAGCGGCTGCAAGAACAAGGGCGAGGGCACCAAGGACCCGCAGAACCAGGAGCTCAAGGACGCTTCGAAGGCCGAGGTGCCCGACGAGAAGGCCAAGGCCCAGTTCGCCGAGGTCTACACCAAGTACACCGAGGCCAAGAAGGACGGCCTCTCGGGAGCCGAGTGCGAGAACATCGCCAAGCTCTTCGACGAGGTCTACGAGGGCAACAAGAAGTCGATGTTGGTCGCACGCTTCAACGTCGGCGCGCTCTGGGAGGAGTGCGGCGACATGGAGAAGGCGACCAAGATCTACCAGGAGCTGGGCGACAAGAACTTCCACCTCGCGCTCAACAACCTCGGTGTGATCGCGTGGAACAAGGGCGACACCAAGAAGGCGCTCGACCTGTTCGCCAAGTCGGTCGAGGCTGACAAGAAGCAGGCTTTCTGGGCCCGCAACAACCTCGCGGCGGCGCACCGCGACCGCTACGCCGACAAGATCGATCAAGAGGACTTCAACACCGCCGAGAAGCAGAT
>CBFGLP010000752.1:0-2305 GCA_965649595.1 uncultured Myxococcales bacterium
AACATCGGCATGTGGTTCGAGCGCTTCGTGATCACGGTGACCTCGCTGCACCGCGACTTCCTGCCGTCGAGCTGGGACTACTACAGCCCGACGATCTGGGACGTCGGCATGCTGGTCGGCTCGTTCGGCCTGTTCTTCACCCTGTTCTGCCTGTTCGTCCGCTACCTGCCGATGATCGCCGTCGCGGAGATCAAGAGCGTGATGCCGCAGGCCAACCCCCACCCGCCGGATCACCACTGAGGGTTCGCCGCCCTGACGAACGAAGTGAGGCCCGCGATGGCAAAGTCCAAGAAGATCAAGACCTTCGGGTTGCTCGCCGAGTACGAGAGCGCAGCGGACATCTTCCACGCCTGCGAGAAGATCCGCGACGCTGGCTACAAGCGCTGGGACTCGTACACGCCCTTCCCGGTGCACAACCTCGACAAGGCGATGGGCCTCAAGCCCTCGGTGCTGCCGTGGATCGTGTTCGCCTGCGGCATGACCGGAGCTGCGAGCGGTCTGCTCTTGCAGTGGTGGAGCTCGACGATCGCCTACCCGCTGATCATCGCCGGCAAGCCGCTGTTCAGCTTCCAGGCCAACGTGCCGGTCACCTTCGAGCTCGGGATTCTGTTCTCGGCCTTCGGTGCGGTGTTCGGGATGCTCGGGCTGAACAAGCTGCCGCAGTACTACCACCCGCTGTTCAACATCCCTCGCTTCGCTCGCGTGACGGACGACCGGTTCTTCATCGCGATCGAGTCGAGTGACCCCAAGTTCGACCTCGAGAAGACCCGCAAGCTGCTCGAAGACACCCACGCGGTGAAGGTCGAGGAGGTTGAAGACTGATGGCCACCCACCGAGTCGCCACTCGCATTGCGACCACCACCTTCGCGCTGGTCGCCCTCGCCGGCTGCTGGGGTAACCGCTCCGAGGATCCGCCGGTCCACATCGTCTGGAACATGGACTTCCAGCAGAAGTACGAGGCGCAGGAGCGCAACGACTTCTTCGCGGACCATCGCGCCGCCCGTCCGCCCGTCGAGGGCACGGTCGCGGTCGGCTTCCTCGAGGACGACGACCACTTCTATCGCGGTCGCGGCCTCGACGGCCGGCTGAGCGACGATCTGCCCGCGCAGATCGAGCTCGACGCCGCGCTGCTCGAGCGCGGCCAGCAGCGCTACGACATCTACTGCGCGCCCTGCCATGGCCAGAACGGGCTCGGCAAGGGCCCGGCCACCCGCCGCGGCGGTGGCTTCAAGGTCGCGCCGGCGTCGCTGCACCAAGAGCGGATGCAGCCGATGCCGCTCGGCTACTTCTTCGACGTGATCACCAACGGCAAGGGCACGATGCTGCCCTACGCCGCGCAGATCCCCGAGGCCGATCGCTGGGCGATCTCGGTCTGGGTCCGCGCGCTGCAACTCCATGGCCGCAAGCAGGGCTGGGACAAGGCGGCCGAGCCGGTGCCCGCGGCCCAGCCGGCGGCCGAGCCAGCCGAGGGGGGTAAGTGATGGCACACCACCACAAGAAGGTCTCCGACCTCAAGGACTCGCAGATCACGGTCAACCCCAAGAGCCTGTGGGCCAAGCTGCCGATGATCGGCGGCGTGCTGGCCCTGGCTGGGTTCCTGCTCGGCTTCTTCTCCCCCGCGCCCGGTGGTGCCTTCGTCGACGACCCGGAGCTGTGGAAGGCCAAGCTCTGGACCGGCTACCTGACCGGGTTCATGTTCACGCTCGCGTTCGGGTTCGGCGGGTTGATGTTCGTCATCATCCAGCACCTGGTGCGCGCGAACTGGTCGGTGGTCGTGCGCCGCATCGCCGAGAGCGCGATGTTCACGCTGCCCTTCGTGGCGCTCGCCGGGCTCCCGATCCTCATCTGGGGTGACCACTACGTGTTCGAGTGGACCCACCAGGCCGAGGTGCTCGAGGACCCGATGCTCAAGGCCAAGGTCGCCTACTTGAACGAGCAGGCGCACGGGGCCCGGTTCGCGGTCTACATCGGGATCTGGTCGGTCCTCTCGCTGCTGTTCTGGAGCTGGTCGCGCAAGCAGGACACCGCCAAGACCGAGGACGAGGTCGTCGCGCTCGCCCACAAGCAGCGCTGGCTGGCCCCGCTCGCCTTGGTAGCGACCGCGCTCTCGCTGACCTTCGGCGCGTTCGACTTCATGATGTCGCTGGACCCCCACTGGTTCAGCACGATCTTCGGCGTCTACTACTTCGCCGGCTTCATGCTGTCGTTCTTCTCGCTGCTGGTCATCCTGGTCGTCCTGCTGCAGCGCGGCGGGATGCTCCAGGACGTAGTGACCCCCGAGCACTACCACGACCTCGGCAAGTTC
>CBFGLP010000753.1:0-7653 GCA_965649595.1 uncultured Myxococcales bacterium
GTCCGGGCCAGCGAGTCGGCGATCTCGAGCGCTTGCTCGCCGCAGTCGGGCTGACTGACCAGCAGCTCGCTGGTCTCGACCCCGAGCGCCTTGGCGTAGGCGATGTCGAGCGCATGCTCGGCGTCGATGAACGCACAGACCAGCCCACGCCGCTGGGCCTCGGCGATCAGGTGCAGCGTCAGCGTGGTCTTGCCCGACGACTCGGGCCCGTAGATCTCGACGATGCGACCGAGCGGGAGGCCACCGATGCCCAGGGCCTCGTCGAGGCCGAGGGAGCCGGTCGGGACGGCATCGAAGCGGGGCATGTCGCCCGGATCGCCGCCGAGGGCCATGATGGCGCCCTTTCCGAAGCGCTCGCAGATCGTGGTGATCGTCTTGCGAACCGCCTCGCGGATCGGGGATTCGAGGGTGGAAGGGGTGTCTTTGGATTTGGGCGTGCGTGCCATGGGCCCGCTAGAGAGCGAAGGGCGGGCCAGGGATCGGAATTCAATGATCTCGCGCGCTTGGGCGAGATCGCCGAATTAAATTCGTCCGACGGGTCGGCCAGTGGCCGGGGGCTCGGCCACCTGGGGTGGCCGAGGGGTCGGCCAAAGTCGGCTAGCGCTCGATGATCTCGAGCGGGATCTGGTCGTAGATCACGAACGCCGCGTTGGGGAAGGGATCGTGATCGTTGTATTGCAGCGCGGCCGTCAGCGTGAACGAGCCCGTGTCGGGGAAGCGATCGCCGGGGATCGTCACGCTGACCTCGGTGTCGGTCGCCGAGTCGGCTTCGCCGGGCCGGATCGTCGCGATGTACTTGCCATTGCAGCCGACCGGCACGTCCTCGAGGCAGGCCGGGTAGTTCTCGATCAGGTAGACGTGCGTGTGGCCCTGCCGAGTGACCTCGGTGCAGCCCGCGTCGGTCGAGACGCAGCCGGGCTCGGCGAAGGGGTCGCAGTCGTCCGGCGCGTGGCAGTCCTGCTCGTTCTCGACGAAGGTGAAGTTGCGCGCGGCGATCCGGACGAAGAGCGGCTCGTTGGCGACGTGGACGTGACCGGGGCGCGGCTCGACGAGGGCGACCTGCGGACGCGTGGGGACCGGATCCTCGACGAAGAAGACCTGATGCGTGACCGCGCTCGGGTTGGTGTAGGGCGAGCCGTCGCCATACACGGCCTCGGCGACGAGCCGATGCGGGCCCGCGCTCAGCTCGGGGAAGCTCAGCTGGATGCCCTCTTGCAGCGCGAGATCGCTGATCGCGGTGTCGCGATCGGGGTCGATCGTCAGGCGGACCTTGCCCTCGCCCTCGACCTTGGCGTCGGCGTCGCTGAGCACGAGGTTGCCGGCGACGAAGTTGACGGCCAGCGTGGTCGCGCCCGCCTCGATCGGCGTCAGTGGCTCGGGCAGCAGGATCGAGAGGTTGGGTCCGCTGTCATCGACGCAGCGAAACTGCGCGCAGCTCTGGCTCTCCAGGCACTCGTCGTCGGCCGAGCAGTAGTAGACGTCGGGCCGCGTCTCGTCGAAGTCGACCGTGTAGCAGCCGAGCACGCCTGACAGCGAGGCGAGAGCGAGCAGAGTGGGGACGCGGTTGGCGGACATCATCAGCGCTCGACGATCTCGATGTGGAACTGGTCGTAGATCGCGTGGGGTTCGTTGGGGTAGGAGTCGTGATCGTTGTACTGCAACCCGACGCTGAGCGGGAACGTGCCGGCCTCGGGGAACCGGTCGCCGGGGATCACCACCGTGACCTGGTTCGCCGTACCCTCGGCTGGCTTGATCGACTGGATGTACTTGCCCGCGCACGAGATC
The DNA here is from genome assembly GCA_965649595.1 of uncultured Myxococcales bacterium. GTDB lineage: Bacteria > Myxococcota_A > Polyangia > Nannocystales > Nannocystaceae > Plesiocystis. Next base: position 1,786 of record CBFGLP010000753.1, read on the forward strand.
ACGTCGCTGAGGCAGGCCGGGTAGTCGGGCAGGATGTACACGTGGGCGTGGCCGCTCGTGGTCACGCTCGTGCACGAGTCGCTTGCGAAGGTGCAGCTGGCAGCGTCATCGCCGAAGGGATCGCAGTCGATCGCCTGGCAGCCGGTCTCGTCGCTGTTCACGAGGTCGAAGTTGCGGGTCGCGACCGTGACGGTCAGCGGCTCACCGACGACGTGGCGGTAGCCGGGCCGCGGCTCGACGATCGCCACCTGCGGGCGGGCCGGGTTCACGTCTTGCACGAAGAACACGGTGTGGTCGATCGCGCTGGGGTTCGCGTAGGACGTGCCGTCGCCGTAGACCGCCTGCGCGATCAGCCGGTGAGGGCCGGGCTCGAGCGGGCCGCCGAACTCGAGGTTGAGCCCGTCGGTCAGCGCGACCTCGGTGATCGCGGTGTCGCGATCGGGATCGATGGTGATGTGAACCTTGCCCTCACCCTCGACGACGGCGTCGGCGTCGGACAGGACCAAGCCAGCGTGGGCGAAGGTGATCGCCAGGCTCGTATCGTCGACGCCGAGCGGAGTGAGCGGCTCGGGCAAGGTGATCTGGAGCGCCGGGCCGCGATCGTCGACGCAACGAAACTCGCTGCAGCTCTGCTCGGCCAGGCAGTCGTCGTCGCTCTGGCAGTAATAGACGTCGCTGCGCGACTCGTCGAACTCGACCGAGTAGCAACCCAGCACGAGCGACGCGGTGGCGGCGAGCAGGAGGGAGGCGCGATGGAGGCCGGACATGATCAGAACCGACCTTGGACGACGAGCCCAGCCGCACCGCCACCGAGCGCCGGGAACACGCGGGCGCTCGGCTTGGCCTCTTGTTTGCCCTTCTTGGCCTGCACGACGCCGACGACCAGCAGCGCGACGCCGGTCAGCGCGACGGCCGAGCCGATCGAGACCAAGATGATCTGGTTGCGCTCGGCAGCGCGGCCCTGCTCGTCGAGCTCGCGGGCGTCCGCGAGGGTCAGGCGATCGGGGTTGCCCTGCTCGTAGACCTGCTCGAGGTCCTTGGAGATCGAGCTGGCTTGGCTACCAAACGCTGCCCCGCCACCGACCGCCACGCCCAGGCCGACGACCGTCAGCACGCTGCCGGTGATCACCATCGCGCGGCCGGGCTTGCGCTCCGGCTCGTCCTCGATCGGCGTGACCACCGGGGGCGGATCGTCGTCGGGCTTGTCGCGCTCGGCCTTCTCGGCCTCGGCCAGCTTCTCGAGCCGCGTGATGGTGTTCTCGATGTTGATCTTGTCGTCGGGATCGCTGCCCGTCGCGCTCTTGTACGAGCGCAGGTAGGCCTTGTAGGAGATGATCGCCTGGTCGTAATTCTCGAGCGCCTCGTAGCAGCGGCCAATGTTGTAGTGGAAGACCGGCGAGGGATAGAGGCTCTGCGCTTCGAGGAAGTACTGCAGCGCCTCGGAGTACTCGCCGCGATCATAGGCGGCCTGCCCCTCGGCGAAGACCGTCATTGCCTTGTCCTCGGTGCCGACGGGCTCTTCGGTCTCGCCCTCCTCGGCTGGCGCGGCGAGGGCGGGGACCGACCCGAGCAGGAGGCTGAGCGCCACGGCGCCAGTGAGTGCTCGCGTGGCCACGTCGAAGGCGCGACGTCGCGAAGCGGTGACGATGTGCCGGACAATCTTTACGTCGAACAAGGTCGGCGAGTCTCCGGCGGGCACTATATCGAAAGACCGCGCGCTTCACCAACGTGGTTGCCCGCACCGAGTCCGGGTTTGGTGCTCGCTTGGGATCGAGCTGGGTCCCGCGTAGAGTCGGTCCCGATGCGAAGGTCGCTGTTTCGGGCATCGCTGGCCATGCTGCTGCTTGCTTGCCCCCGCTTGGTCTCGGCCGCACCGCCTACCGACTCACCCAGCGAGCCCTCGCTCGTGCCGCCGCCTACGGAGGGGTCCGAGACACCCGCGAGCCCGCCCACGAGCGAGGACGAGCCATCGGGCGATGTCGACTCGGACGTGGGTCCGACCGGCGACACGACGAGCGAGCAGCCGACGAGCGCACAGCCGACGAGCGCACAGCCGACGAGCGCTCCCGTAGACCGACCGCCCACGAAGAGTGACGCGGCGCTGGCCGACTCCGGCGACGCGCGACCGACCGCCCCGCCCAACCCGAACCCGCTGCTCGAGGCCAAGGGCAACATCGGCCCCAAGCAGATGCCTGCGAGCGTGTCGGTCTACGGGATGGTCATGACCAACGTGGTCTACGACTCGGGTACGGTGGTCCCGACCGCCGAGTCTCCGGTGATCGCCCAGGTCGGGTCGCGGGTCGGCGAGGGCCTCCCGACCGATGGCCTGTTCCTGATCTCCGCCCGACAGTCGCGCCTCGGCGTCAAGGCTTCCGTACAGCTCACGGACAAGCTCGACATCCAGGGGATGCTCGAGGTCGACTTCTTTGGCCTGCACGAGAACACCGGCCCCGCGGGTGTGATCCAGCCGGGCTTGCGACTGCGGCTCGGCAAGCTCGAGCTCGGCAGCAAGCGCTTTCGCTTCATCGCCGGGCAGGACTGGTCGGTCATGACGCCGCGTCTGCCGACCTCGCTGAGCCACTCGATCGTCGCGCCGCACACCCAAAGCGGCGCGGTCTGGGGTCGTCTCCCGCAGGTCACCTTCTTGCTGCGTCAGCCGATCAAAGGCGGACAAAAGCTCGGCAACCCGCGCTTTCAGCTGGCGGTCTCGATCGTACGCAACTTCTCCGGTGATGGCTTCGGCGGCGGCGTCACGCGCTTCGATCTGCCCGACCCCGGCACGCTCTCGCGCTTGCCCGCGGCTCAGGCTCGGATCGCGTTCGAGAGCGACATGCTCAGCATCGGCGCCGCAGGCCACATCGGCCGCGAGACACACCCGGTCGCGCGGCTCGACGCGGACGGCAACCTGAAGACGATCGATGACAACGAGCCGAACTGGTTGGTCACCGGCGACGTGCAGCTCAAGACCAAGTGGGTGTGGCTGCTCGGCGAGGGCTACTATGGCGTCAACGCCAACGGCATGCTCGCCGGGCAGGGCGTTCGGCACGACGTGTGGACGGCCGAGCTGGTCGACCCGGCCGACCCGCGGCTGGGCAAGGATCGCAACGTGACCGCGCTCCCGGGCGGGGGCGGCTGGGCCGAGTTCGGCGCGCTGCTCGGGACCAAGAAAGTGCAGGCGTTCGTGTCGGCCGGCGTAGACAAGGGCTACCTCGACAAGGTCGCGGTCGGGGGTCGCTGGCTCAACTTCGGCGTGCTGGCGGGGATCCTCTACGCTCCCTTCGAGGTCTTCGATATGTCGCTCGAATTTCAGCGGATCGCGAGCCACTATCGCGCCGCGAGCGAGGATGCACCGCGAGCTCAGAAGCTCGGCATCAACGAGTTCCTCGCGCTCAGCTTCCGGTTCAAGTTCTAACAGCCGGTTGGAAACACCCGCACGCGGGTCGGCTTGCCCTGCATCGGACCAACCGCCATCATCGGGTCATGCACGTCTCGTCGCTCGGCTCGCGTGCTGCGGCTTTGGGCCTCGTCGCTCTGACCCTGCTGATTGGCTGCGAGGGCGACGATCTCACGCCGGCCGAGCAGGCGTTGCTCGCCGAGCTCGGCCCGCTCGGTGAGCCTCCAGCCTCACCGAGCAACGCGGTCGCCGACGACGAGCGGGCCGCCGAGCTCGGCGCGTGGCTCTTTCACGACGACGAGGTCAGCCAGACCGGCAGCATGTCGTGCGCCGACTGTCACCAGCCGATGCTGGGCTGGAGCGACGATCGAGCGCTCTCGGGCAAGCAAGACGGCAGCGCGATGCCCCGCCACTCGCAGTCGCTGACCAACGTCGCTTATCAAGATTGGTTGTTCTGGGACGGCCGGGCCGACACGCTGTGGTCGCAGGCCTACGGCGCGCTCGGGGCCGTCCACGCGATCGATCCAGCCACGATCGTCGGCTATCTGGCCGCCGACGATTGGTACGCTCAGACCTACGCCGAGCTGTTCGGGTCGCTGCCCGATCCGGTCAGCGCGAGCGCGGACGAGCTCGACCTCGTGATCGTCAATTGTGCCAAGGCGCTCGAGGCCTACCAGCGCACCTTGGTCTCGCGCGACTCGGCGCTCGACCGCTGGATCGAGGGCGACCCGGACGCGCTGACCGAGCAGCAGCTGCGCGGGGCGAGGATCTTCGTCGGCGAGGGCGGCTGCGACGATTGCCACTCGGGACCCAACCTGTCCGACGGATGGTTCCACAACCTCGGGCTCGCGCCGGGCGTCGACGGTCGCGACGCCGCGCAGGGCCTCGCGGGCGTGCTGAGCAACGCGACCAATTCCGCGAGCGCCCATAGCGACGAGCCCGAGTGGGGCGCGACTCGACTGGCCGAGCTCGAGCAGCGGCTCGCCGACGAAGGTGACGCGCTGGTCGGGGCGCACAAGACCCCGACCCTGCGCGACGTGGCGCTGCGGCCTCGCTTTGGCCACAACGGCGACGTCGCTACCCTCGAGGAATGGATCGCTCGCTATCGCGACGCGCGGGTCGACGACACCGCGGTCGGCGATTTGGATCCGCTCTATGTGCCGCGCGATTTGAGCGATTCAGACATCGAGGATCTGACCGCGTTTCTCGAGGCGATGACCGGAAATCCACCCTCATCCGAACTGGGATATTGATCGATGGCAATCGAGTTTTGGTTCGACTTCATCTCGCCCTACGCCTATTTGGCCTGGACGCAGATCCACGCGCTCGCCGAGCGCCACGGTCGCGCCGTGGTCCCGCGCCCGGTGCTGTTCGCCGCGCTGCTCGATCACTGGGGACAGCTCGGACCGGCCGAGATCGAGCCGAAGCGCGTGCACACTTTCAAGCAGGTCAGCCGACGCGCACACGACCTCGGCGTGCCGCTGGTCCCTCCGCCGGCGCACCCATTCAACCCGCTGATCGGGCTGCGGCTCGCGTCGCTCGAGCTACCCGAGCAGGACCGGCGGCGGTTGATCGATCGCCTCTACGCGGCGGTGTGGGCCGGCGGACCGGGGATCGGTGATCTGGACACGGTCGCGGGCATGCTCGACGAGGTCGGCCTCGACGGCCGCGCGCTGCTCGAGGCTGCGAGCGCGCCCGACAACAAGCAGCGCTTGGTCGCGGCCTCGAAGGCGGCGATCGAGGCGGGGGTGTTCGGCGTTCCGACGATGATCGTCGAGGGCGAGCTGTTCTGGGGCGTCGACGATCTCGGCAACCTCGATCGCTTCTTGGCCGGCAACGATCCGCTGCCGCCCGATCTGCTCGAGCGCTGGCGCAACCTCCCGGCTGCGTCGGTGCGCGAGCGGGTGGCTAACCCGCCAGCTCGGGGATGATCACGACCTGCAGCGTGCTCAGGTTCGAGCCCGTCGGCCCGGACGGGCCGACGAAGCCTTTCGGCCCGGACGGGCCGACGAAGCCCCGAGCGATCGTCACGTCGACCTCGGCCCCGACGCCGGCGAGCTGGGTCAGGTAGGCCACGTCGGACACGCGCGAGATCGGCTCGCCCTCGATCGCCAAGATCAGATCGTCGACCTGCAGCGACGCTCGATCGCCCGGCCCGTCGGGATCGACACGAGTCACGCGGACGACCGAGGCGAAGCCGGGCACGTCGAGCGCGTTCTCGGCCCGGATACCGAGCCGGGTGTGGCGCATGCGTCGATAGGTGCGGACCTCGTCGATGAACTCGATCGCCATCGCCGAAGGAATCGCGAACGCGAGGCCCTGGCCGTCCTGGCGCACGGCGGTGGTGATGCCGACGACCTTGCCCTCGAGGTCGACCAGCGGGCCGCCGGAGTTGCCGATGTTGATCGAGGCGTCGGTCTGGATGAACGACCAGATGCCCTCGGGGTCGAGGTCCGGTGGACGGCCGACGTCGG